>JAHHSB010000008.1 GCA_020025415.1 Oscillibacter sp.
AGGCGTCAACGCCTCCCGGGTCAAAAGCCGCAGCTTCATGACGAACTGTTCCCGGTCGATCACTGCTCCCTCCACCTGGGCGCCGTTGAGCTGCATCAGCAGCCCTGGTTCCGGCTGAAGGTCGGCAAACATTTGAAAAAATGGTATGTTTTTTCCCATTTGGTCCTTCTCTCATCCGTTTCACCCACACAGGGGGGTCAAAGTCTCTCAATCTCCGTCATCAAAGCGTCCAAAAGCTTTTCCTGCGGCACTTTGTAAAGCGGTTTTCCTTTGCAGAAAATCAATCCCTCTCCGTCGCCGCCGGCAATGCCGATATCCGCAGAAGCCGCCTCCCCCGGGCCGTTGACCACGCAGCCCATCACCGCCACAGTGAGGTTTTTATGGCAGCCCGCCAGCCGCCGCTCTACTTCCTCCGCCAGGGGGATCAGGTCGATCCGGGTTCGGCCGCAGGTGGGGCAGGCGATCAGGTTGACCCCCTCCGTCCGCACTCCAGCCGCCTTCAGGATCTTCTGGGCGGCATAGATCTCCTCTACCGGATCGGCGGTCAACGTCACCCGTATGGTATCGCCGACGCCCATGCACAAAAGTCCGCCGATGCCCATAGCAGATTTCACCAGGCCCATGGAGGGCGTCCCCGCCTCGGTGACGCCCAGGTGCAGGGGATAATCCGTCCGCTCCGAGAGCAGGCGGTAGGCCGCCATGGTCAGGGGTACGTCGGAGCATTTGACAGAGATGCAGATATCGTCAAAATCGAATTTGTTCAGCAAGGCCACGTGACCCATGGCGCTTTCCACCAAGGCCTCCGCCGTGACGCCGCCGTATTTTGCCCGCAGCTCCTTTTCCAAAGAGCCGCCGTTGACGCCGATGCGGATGGGGATCCCCCGCTGCCGGCAAGCGTCAGCCACGGCCTTTACGTTCTCTTCCCCGCCGATGTTGCCGGGGTTAATGCGGATGGCGTCCACCCCCCGCTCGGCGCACAGCAGCGCCAGGCGATGCTGGAAATGGATATCCGCCACCAAGGGGATGGAGATCTGTTCCTTGATTTGATCCACTGCCAGGGCCGCCGCCTCGTCTGGCACGGCCACCCGGATGATCTCACAGCCCGCCGCCTCCAGCTTTTGGATCTGAGCCACGGTGGCGGCCACGTCGTCGGTTTTGGTATTGCACATGGACTGAATAGACACCGGCGCACCGCCGCCCACCGCCACGGGTCCTACCCGTATTTGCTTTGTCATCTCCGCTCCCTCCCGTTAAAAGAGCATATACACATCATGGAGCGTCACCACCAGCATAACGCCCAGCAGTGCCACTAGACAGACCATATTCACATACGCCTCATACTTGGCGGGGATCTTGCGCCGGAACAGTGCCATGCACACCGTGTCGATGAGCAGGAAGGCGATCCGGCCGCCGTCCAGGGCAGGGATGGGCAGCAGGTTCATCACGCACAGGTTCACCGCAATCAGCGCCGCCAGGTAGAGGATATTCTCCATGGCCTCCTTCACCGTTTCGGAGGCCTCGCCCACTTGAGTGATAGCCGACACCAGGCCCACCGGGCCGCTGATGTCCTTCATGGTAGCCTTGCCGCTGAAGAGCATCTCCAGGCTCAGACGCACGATGCGCACGAAATCCAAGGTATTGTACCAGGTGTATTGCAGCTTCACCGCCAGCGTGGCGGGAACCACATCGCCGATATACAGGCCATAGCCCCCGTAGCTGCTGCCGTCCTGAGCGGTATAGGTCCGCCGGGTCAGCTCCACATTTTTCAGGGTGACCTTCTCCCCATCCCGGATCACCACCAGGTCAAAGGGTTTCCCGTCTCCCAGGCTGAACAGCAGATCCAGGTCAGAGCGCAGATATACACGCTCCCCGTTGATCTTCCACAGCTCATCGCCCTCCTGCAGGCCCGTGGCCTCCTGGGAAAACTCCGGGGCAAAGCCGGAGATCTCCGCGGTATAAAAGCCCTTGGCCCCGGCGTAGAGCAGGAAAATCAGCACAATGCCCATCAGCAGGTTCATCAGCGCGCCGGCAGCGAAAATGATCAGCTGCTTCCAAAAGCCCTGTCGGTTCAGTGCAGTGGGGTCATCGGACTCTTCTTCCTCACCCTCCATGGCGCAGTAGCCGCCGATAGGAAAGAGCCGGATGGAATACTGGGTCTCCCCTTTGTCGCTGCTCCACAACGCAGGTCCCATGCCGATGGAAAATTCCAGGACCCGCACACCGCACAGCTTTGCCGCCACAAAATGGCCCAGTTCATGGACCGCGATCAGCACGCCGAAAATCAGAATGCCTACCACTACATAAAGAATCGTCGACATAGTCACCTCTTCAACGCTCGCAACGCCGCACGGGCGGCAGCGTCCGCTTCCAAAATTTCCGGCAGAGAAGCTGCCGGTATGGACTTTACGGTCTCCCGTACTCGGGCTACCAGCTCCGGGATCTCTAAGAAGTCAATCTGATCCTGCAAAAACAGGCCCACCGCCTCTTCATTGGCGGCGTTGAGCACTGCACAGGCGGTGCCCCCCTCCTCCGCCGCCTCCATGGCCAGGCTGAGGCAAGGAAATGCCTCCAGGTCCGGCGGCGCAAAGGTCAGCGGCGGACAGGAGAGCAGATCCAGCGGCTCTTCCTGGCTCTCCGCCCGGGCGGGAAAGGTCAGGGCATAGCGGATGGGCAAACGCATATCCGGCGTGCCCAGCTGGGCCAGCACGGCCCCGTCCCGGAACTCCACCAGAGAATGCACGATGCTCTGGCGGTGGATGACCACGCTGATTTGGGACAGGGGCAGGCGGTAGAGCCGCATGGCCTCAATGACCTCCAGTCCCTTGTTCATCAGCGAGGCGCTGTCGATGGTGATCTTGGCGCCCATGCTCCAGTTGGGATGACACAGGGCATCCGCCCGGGTCACTTTCTGGAGCTCCCGGCGGCTCTTGCCATAAAAAGGCCCGCCGGAGCAGGTGAGGATGAGCCGCTTGATCTCCCCCCGGTCCCGGCAGCCCTGGAGGCACTGAAAGATAGCGGAGTGTTCCGAATCCACGGGTACGATCTCCGCTCCCCAGCGCTCCGCCTCGGCCATGACCAGCTCGCCGGCGCAGACCAGGGTTTCCTTATTGGCCAGGGCGATCCGCTTGCCCTCCCGGATGGCGGCCAGCGTGGGCTGCAGACCCACCATGCCCACCACAGCAGTCACTACCGTGTCCGCCTGGGGAATTCGGGCCGCCTCTTCCAAAGCGGCGGGACCGCCCAGCACCTTCACCGGCGTATCGGCCAGGCGCAGCGCCAGATCCCGGGCCGCGCTTTCATCCGTCAACACAGCAAGGCGCGGACAAAAACGCCGCGCCTGCCGTTCCAACTCTTCCGTACTGCGGTGGGCGGTCAGTGCCGCCACATTCAGGTGCAGCTTCTCCGCCACATCCAGCGTCTGCCGGCCAATGGAACCGGTAGAGCCTAAAATCGAAATTGTCTTCGCCATGATTCTATCCTTAAATCTTTGAAAAAACCTTAAACCTGATACATACTTAGGAAAATCCACACAAAGGGCGCCACAAAGGTCACACTGTCAAAGCGGTCCAGCACACCGCCGTGGCCCGGCAGCAGCTTGCCATAGTCCTTGACACCGAATTCCCGCTTGATAACAGAAAAGCTCAGATCACCGATCTGGCTGATCAGGCTGCCCAGAATGCCGAAGATTACCACCTCCGGCAGGCTCCAGAGGGTAAAGCCGCCCTGCCAGGCAATGATACCCCGCAGCAGCAGCAAGCCCAGAACGCCGCCGATCAGGCCGCCGATGCCGCCCTCCACTGTTTTGTGGGGACTGACCAGAGGCGCCAGCTTATGGCGTCCGCAGAGCATACCGGCAAACAGGGCGCAGGTGTCACTTCCGAAGGAGATTGCCAGAGGCGCCCACACCAGCCAGCTTCCCGCCTCCAGCAGCCGCAGCCGCAGCAGGCAGCTGAGCATCAGCGGAAAGGCCAGCCCGGCGAACATGGCCGCCGTGACTGTCCGGAAGGGGATGGCGCCGCTTTTTTCATAGCGGACGATGCTGCCCAAAAAGAGGCCCAGCACCACCAGCATGGCAAACAGGGCCGTAGCGGGGATGTGGGGCAGCGTCACCAGGCCCAGCGCCTGTTGATTAACTTCCAGATAGATCCCCGCCGGTATGGCCGCGGCCGAGGCGACAGTCAGCGGTACCAGCGGCGCAGCCTCCTCCCCGCCCACCGCGTGGAGCAGTTCATGGGCGCCGATGGCACACAGTCCCGCCAGCAGCAGCATCGTCGTCCACGCTGGGGCCACACTCAACAACAAGACCAGCAGAGGGATACCCACCACTGCCACCAAAATTCGCTTTCCCATAGTATCCGTCCTTATTGTTCCAAAAGAATTATTTTTGAACCCCGCCAAAGCGGCGGTCTCGCCCCTGATAGGCGGCAATCGCCCGATCAAGCTCCGCCTCGTCAAAATCGGGCCAGAGCACGTCGGTGAAGTAAAACTCAGAATAGGCGCACTGCCAGAGCAGGAAGTTGCTCAGCCGCAGCTCGCCGCTGGGCCGGATAATCAGCTCCGGATCTGGGATGCCAGCTGAATCCAGGTAAGTGGAAAACAGGCCCTCATCCAGCTCTTCCGGCTGCTTTTTCCCCGCGGCACACTCTCGGGCAAACTGCCGCACCGCCCGCAGGATCTCATCCCTGCCGCCGTAATTGAGGCATACGTTGGCCTGGAAGTCATCTTTGGACAGATGCTCAGTGATCTCGTCGGTCTCCCGGGCCAGGGCCCGCAGCTCCGGCGCAATGGGCGTCATATCCCCAAAAAAGTGGAGGCGGATGTGGTCCCGTTCCATGGTGTCCACAGCCTCCAGCAGATACTTTTTGAGCAGCAGCATAATGGCGCCCACCTCATCGGCGGAGCGCTTCCAGTTCTCGGTGGAAAAGGCGTAGACCGTCAGGTACTGCACGCCCAGGTTTTTGCAGTAGGTAGCAATGCGGCGAAACGTCTCCGCCCCCGCCTTATGGCCAGCGGTGCGGGGCAGGCCCCGGCGGGTGGCCCAGCGGCCATTGCCGTCCATGATAATAGCGATATGGCGAGGCAGGCGTTCCTGATCCACCTGCCCCGCCCTGTTCATTGTATTCTCCAGCTTTGCCATCAGACCGCCATCAATTCCTTTTCTTTCTTGGCCAGCAGCTCATCGATCTTCTTGCAGCTGTCATCCGTCAGCTTCTGGAGATCCTTCTCCGTCTGCTTAAGATCGTCTTCCGTGATCTCGGAGGCCTTTTCCTTCTTCTTGAAAGTCTCCATCGCGTCCCGGCGGATATTCCGGACGGCCACCTTGCCGTTTTCGGCATACTTCTTGATCTGCTTAACCAGCTCCTTGCGGCGCTCCTCCGTCAGCTGGGGGAAGGAAAGGCGGATGGCCTTGCCGTCGTTCTGGGGATTGATGCCCAGGTCAGATTCCTGAATGGCCCGCTCGATAGCCTTGAGAGCCGTGGCATCCCAAGGCTGGATCACCAGCATCCGGGGATCAGGAGAGGAAATGGAAGCAATCTGCTGAATGGGAGTGGGAGAGCCGTAATAATCCACGCTGATCCGGTCCAGAACGGAAGCGTTGGCGCGACCCGCCCGCACGGAGGCGAAGTCCGCGGAAACGGAGTCGATGCTCTTTCTCATCTTATCCTCATAAACCTGAAACTCGCTTTTTTCCATGTCGGTCACTCCTTTACAATTGTACCAATCTTTTCCCCGCAAACAGCGCGGAGGATATTTTGGGGATCTTTCAGCGCAAAGAGCAAAACAGGGATATGATTATCCATCGACAGCGACGTGGCGGTGGAGTCCATCACCATCAGGTGCTGGGCCAGCACGTCGTCATAAGTAATGCTGTCGTATTTCACGGCATTGGGGTCCTTGGCCGGATCGGCGTTGTAGACGCCATCCACGTTCTTGGCCAGCAGGATCACTTCTGCGCCGATCTCCGCCGCCCGCAGCACCGCTGCCGTATCGGTGGAGAAGAAAGGGTTGCCGGTGCCGCAGCCGAAGATCACGACCCGGCCCTTTTCCAGATGCCGGATGGCCTTGGAACGAATATAGGGCTCGGCGATAGAGCGCATCTCCACGGCGGTCTGCACCCGTACCTCGATGCCCTTTTGCTCCATCACATCGGCCACAGCCAGGCAGTTGAGCACCGTGGCCAGCATGCCCATGTGGTCGGCCCGGGTCCGCTCCATTTTTCCGCCGCCGTCCTTGACGCCGCGCCAGAAATTTCCGCCGCCGACCACCAGGCCCACCTGTACGCCCATATCCACGCATTGCTTGATGGCGTCGCAGACCTTGCCGATCATATCAAAATCCAAACCCGTGTGCTTGTCGCCGGCCAGCGCCTCTCCGCTGATCTTCAGCAGCACGCGGCGATAAACCGCTTTTTTCATGGGACTGCCTCCCTTTTCTTTTCCGTTTTTTGCTCTGTGGAATCGTATTGTATTTTAGCGTATTTTCCCCGTTTTGCATAGGGGGTAAACGAAGTTTTTTCCGGAAAGTCCCGGTCCGCCCCCCTTTTCCCCGGCCGCAACCGATATTTGACACACAGGTGGTAGTGTTTTTCCCGGCGCCGTGGTATGGTGGAAGCAGAAAAAAGAGCGTCTTTGCGCAAAGGAGGAATGAGAATGCACTTGGGTGAACGGATCAGCCGGTACCGCAAGGCGCTGGGCATCTCTCAGGAAGAACTGGGTTCCCGGCTGGATGTCTCCCGCCAGGCAGTGAGCAAATGGGAAACGGGGGCAGCAGTCCCGGATATGGAAAATCTGCTGGCTCTAGCCCGGGAGTTTGGGGTCTCGGTGGCGGAGCTCACTGCCACGCCGGATGGGGCCCTGCCGCCGCAGGAAGCTCCCCGGCCCCGGCCGAAAAACACCGGTTGGTGGGTGACTTTGGGGGGTGTGCTGGTCCTTTTGATTGCCATGATCGCGGGAATGGTCTACGCCATCGCCCACTCCAATGACGGGCAGGAGTCTGACACGCCGGTTTCCCCCCTTCCGGAATCGGAATTTCTGCTCCAATGGGAGGGCAAAACGGGCACGGAATGGCTGGCCCTGGGCGAGCAGGAAGGTTTTTTCCCCTTCGGCACCAGTCTTGCCCTGACAGAACTGGAGGAGGTCCTGGATACCGATTTTCATCTCACGGCTTTCCACCGGGCCGACTGCGGCGCCCTGAGGATAAACTACCTCCACATGGGCTATGATCCGGAAACGGACCCGGAGGCGCCGGAGCGGGAGTACGTGACGGGGATCTCCACCATCGTGCCGGGATACACCACCCCCAGGGATATCGGCGTAGGCTCCACCAAGGCAGAGGTCCTGGCCGCCTATGGCGACGATCTGGTATACTGCCTCAAGCAAGAAGGCAGCGACATCCTGGTTCAGCATGAATATTATTACGCCTATCAGTCGCCGGAGACCTATGGTTACAGTCTGCGCCTGTATATGCAGGATGGACTGGTAGGCGGCATTGACCTGCAAGATATGATGGATGAGGGCATCGAAGCTTTCGCCCCAAACAACACCACCCGCTTCCCCCTGGTAGACGGAGAGCCGGATTACTCCCAGCGCCAGGAACCGGAGCTGGAGGAAAAAGATGAGACTCAGCGGGTCTATATCGCCTGGCAGCAGTTGGTCAATAACCGCAATCTCTCCGCCGAAGAACAATACAGCTGCCGCCGGGATGTCTTCAGCCTGCTGCCCTACCTGGATTGGGATGAGCTGCGGCAGATGGGCAGTGCGGAAGATCCCGACAGCACGCTGTTCGCCCTGATGCGCTTTATCGAGGAACAAGCCCCCTACTCCTCCGCCGAGATCCTCTGGATCCAGATGGGCTGTACCGCCAACGGTCTGGACGGGGCCTATGCAGAGCGCTACGCCGACCTTCTTGCCAAGGCGCTTTTCTCTGACCCCCTGGTGTTCGCCCGGGCCCTGGCCACCGATGGCGTAGACGAAGAAACCAAGTGGGCTGCCCTCTTGAACTCCTCTTACGGGGCAGACCTATACCCGGCGGAACTGAAAACCGCCCTGGATACGCTGGATTCTTATCAGGATGCCTTCACGCAGGACGAAGCTGGCTGGGCGCAGCTGCTGCGGCTCTACCTGGCCACACCGATAAACAGTCGCGGTGAGCTGCCCCGAACGCCGGAAGAGCTGTCCTCATAAATGCCTGAAATCATGAAAAAGGGAACGGCTGTGCCGTTCCCTTTTTTGCTTATTGTTACTGGCCGCAGGCCTCTGTCACCAGCCGAATAAGCTGCTCCTTGCCCTCTCCCTTTTCCGCGGAAAAGGGCACCAGAACCTCCGCATCCGTCAGCTCCAGAGTCTCCCGGACCAGCTGAATGGCCGGCTCCACCTGGCTCTTTTTCAGCTTGTCCAGCTTGTTGGCCACGATGATCTCCGGACAGCCGCTCTCCCGAAACCAATTGTGCATAATCAGGTCGTTGGTGGTGGGCTTGTGTCGGATATCCACGATCAGCACCCCCAGAGTGATCAGCTGGCCCTCGTCCTGGAAGTAGCTCTCCATCAGGCGGGCCCAGCGGGCTTTCTCCGCCTGGGACACCTTGGCATAGCCGTAGCCGGGCAGGTCTACCAGATAAGCCTTTCCATCCACCTTAAAATAGTTGATCTGGGAGGTCTTTCCCGGGGAGGCGCCCACATAGGCCAGGTTCTTCCGCCCGGCCAGGCGGTTGAGCACCGAGGACTTGCCCACGTTGGAGCGGCCGGCAAAGGCCACCTGAGGCAGCCCATCCCGAACAAAGTCCCGCCGGTCGGTCACGCCCTTGACAAATTCCGTTTTCGCGAAATTCAAAGCCATGGAAAGTCTTTCTCCTTTACTGCCGCAGAGCGGCGTCTCCGCTTTCCTTGCGGGAAATGGGGGCAAAGGCCGCTACCGTGCCTTCTCTGGCGGGAGCCTTCACCGCAGGCTGCAGGGCCTCGGCAAACACCTCATCCACCGTGGACACCGGCACGAAGTGCAGCGCCGCCCGGACAGTCTGGTCGATTTCTTCCAGGTCCCGGACATTGTCCCGGGGAATGAGCACCGTGTGCATCCCGTTGCGCTTGGCGGCCATGGTCTTTTCCTTCAGGCCTCCGATGGGAAGCACCCGGCCTCGGAGGGTGATCTCGCCGGTCATGGCGATGCCGGCCCGCACCTTTCTTCCGCTTAAGGCCGAGAGCATGGCCGTGGCGATGGCAATACCGGCAGAGGGCCCGTCCTTGGGGATAGCCCCCTCAGGGAAGTGGACGTGGATGTCCCGGTTCTTGTAAAACTCCGGCTCCAGACCCAAAAGCTCCATCCGGCTGCGCAGGCAGCTCAGAGCTGCCATGGCGGACTCCTTCATCACGTCACCCAGGTTACCCGTCAGCTCCAGCTTGCCGCTGCCTTCCATCACGTTGACTTCTACTTCCAGGATCTGGCCGCCCACTTCTGTCCAGGCCAGGCCGTTGACCACGCCCACTTCTTCCCGATCCGTATGGCATTCCGGCGGGAAAGGCTGGGCATCCAGCAGCTTAGGCAGCTTTTCCTCTGTAACGGTCATCCGCTTGACAGGTCCCTCCACCAGAAGCATATCCGTCTTCCGGCAGATCTTTTTCAGCTGCCGCTCCAGCTGGCGCACGCCGGACTCCCGGGTGTAGTCCCGGATGATGGCATAGATGGCCTCGTCGCTGATGCGCAGGTTGGTTTTCTGCAGCCCATGCTCTTTGAGCTGCTTGGGCAGCAAGTGGCGCTTGGCAATCTGCAGCTTTTCCTCATCGGTGTAGCTGGGCAGCTCGATGAGCTCCATGCGATCTAGCAGAGGCCGGGGAATGGTCTCGGTGGTATTGGCGGTGGTAATGAACAGCACCTTGCCCAGATCCACCGGGATCTCCAGAAAATGGTCCCGGAAGGCGCTGTTCTGCTCCGGATCCAGCACCTCCAGCAGCGCCGAGGCAGGATCGCCCCGGTAATCGCCGCCCAGCTTGTCGATCTCGTCCAACAGCAGCAGTGGATTCATAGAACCGCTCCGGCTGATGGCCTCGATGATCCGGCCGGGCATGGACCCTATGTAAGTCTTGCGGTGGCCCCGGATATCTGCCTCATCGCGGACGCCGCCCAGAGAAATGCGGCCCAGCTTCCGGTTCAGCGCCTTGGCCACAGAAATGGCGATGGAGGTCTTGCCCACGCCCGGGGGACCCACCAGGCAGAGGATCTGTCCCCGGTTGTCCGGATTCATCTGCCGGGCGGCAATGGTTTCCAGAATCCGTTCTTTTACCTTCTCAAGGCCGTAGTGATCGTGATCCAGGATCTTGCGGGCAGCAGCCACGCTCACCCGCTCCTTGGTCTGGATGTTCCAGGGCATTTCCAGGCAGACATCCAGATAGTTCCGAGAAACCGCTGCCTCGGCGCTGCCAAAGGGCTGCTTAGCAATGCGGTTGACCTCTTTGAGCAGGTGCTGCTCGGCATCTTCGTCCAGACCCAGGGCCAGAATTCTTTGCCGGTAGGTTTCCAGCTCATCGTCGCCATCCTCGCCCTCACCCAGCTCGTTCTGCATAACCCGGATCTGGGTCCGCAGAATCTGCTCCCGCTGCTGCTGGGCCAGCTGGCCCCGGACCTTCTCCTCCATCTCCTGCTCGAAGTGGAGCACATCATTTTCCTGAGCCAGCAGATCGTTGAGCAGATCCAGGCGGAGCAGTGGTGCAGTCTCTTCCAGGATCCTCTGCTTGTCACTGATGCGCAGGCTGATATTCTGGGCCAGGTAATCCGCCAGATAGCCGGGCTGGCGGCTGTCCAACACCGTGGACTGCACCGCCTCGGATACATTGCCCGCCATTTTGGCATAGGTGTGAAACAGCGCATAGGTCTGCCGGAGCAGCGCCTCCACCCGGGGGTGGTCGGCGGGGAAGTCCTCGCTTCCCTCTTCCAGCAGCTCCACATGGCCCTGCAAAAAGGGCTCCCGCTGCCACAGGCGCTTGAGCCGGGCCCGGGTCTCGCCCTCCACCAGCACCCGCACGGAAGAGGGAGAGATCCGCAGGATCTGGGTGATCCGGGAGACAGTGCCCACCTCATAGAGGTCCTTTTCCTCCGGCAGGGCCACCCCCACCTCCCGCTGGGCCACCAGGAAGATGCGTTGATCTTCCTCCATGGCGTGTTCCAACGCGGCGATGGAGATCATCCGTTCCACGTCGAAGCTGATATTCATATGTGGGAAAGCCGTCAGGCCCCGCAGAGCCAGAACGGGAAGATTCCGTGTGATCCGTTCCATTGAACTAATCCTTTCTTTGGGAAGCAGCCGCATCCGCGGCTAGCAGCGTTGCAAAAAAGAAGGGACGCCGCCGGGCGTCCCTTCCCAAGTACTTCTTACGAAGCGGAGGCGGGGTTGGAACTGCCGGAAGCAGTGGTTCCTTCTCCTTTACCGGCGTTCAATTTCACCGTGTAGTTGACTTTGTTGGGGTTTTGGGTCAGCAGAGGCTTCTCCGTCCCCTCCACGCAGGCCTTGGTGATGACCACCTTCTCAATGGTGGGGTCAGAGGGGATCTCATACATGATCTCCGTCAGCAGCCCCTCCATCACCGCCCGCAGACCGCGGGCGCCGATATTGCGCTCAATGGCCTTGTCAGCGATGGCGCCCAGGGCGTCCTCTTCAAAAACCAGCTCCACCTCATCGTATTCCATCAGCCGCTGATACTGCTTGACTAGGGCATTTTTCGGCTCTTTGAGGATCTGCACCAGATCCTCCCGTTTCAGGGCATTGAGGGACGCGATGACGGGCAGACGGCCCACCAATTCGGGAATGATGCCGAACTTGAGCAGGTCGTGAGGCTGCACTTGGGAGAGTGTCTTGCTGATATCCCGATCCTTCTTGCCCTGGATCACAGCGTCAAAGCCGATGCTCTTCTGATCCACCCGGCGCTCAATAATCTTTTCCAGGCCGTCAAAGGCGCCGCCGCAGATGAAGAGAATATTCTTGGTGTTCAGCTGGATAAATTCCTGGTGGGGGTGCTTGCGGCCGCCCTGGGGCGGCACGTTGGCCACCGTCCCCTCCACGATCTTCAGCAGAGCCTGCTGCACGCCTTCGCCGGACACGTCCCGGGTGATGGAGGTATTTTCGCTCTTGCGGGCGATCTTGTCAATCTCATCGACGTAGATGATGCCCCGCTCGGCTCGCTCCACGTCAAAATCCGCCGCCTGCAACAGCCGCAGCAGGATATTTTCCACATCGTCGCCCACATAGCCGGCTTCGGTGAGGGTAGTAGCGTCTGCAATCGCAAACGGCACCTTCAAAATCCGGGCCAGAGTCTGCGCGAAGAGGGTCTTGCCGCTGCCGGTGGGCCCCAGCATCAGGATATTGCTCTTCTGCAGCTCCACGTCCTCGTCTCCGCCGAAAAAGATCCGCTTCTAATGGTTGTAAACCGCCACGGAAAGGGCGACCTTGGCCGCATCCTGTCCCACGATATACTGATCCAGTACATCCTTGATCTCCCGGGGCGTAGGCAGCCGGTCAGGGATCTCTTCCGGCTGGCTGCTCCGCACATCTTCAAACTCATCACCCAGAATGCTGACGCAAAGCTGCACGCATTCATCGCAGATGCGGACGCCGGGACCCTGGATCATACGGTGTACCTGCTGCTCATGCTTGCCGCAGAAAGAACAGCGGAGAGATTTTTTGCTGTCGTCGTTCATGCTGAATAACCTCGGATTTCTATAAATTGCCTGGTTACCGCTTATAGATAACCTTGTCGATTAGGCCAAACTCCTTCGCCTCTGCAGCGGTCATAAAGTGGTCCCGCTCACAGGCGGCCTTCACTTCCTCCACAGCCTTGCCGCTGTTGGCGGCCAGGATCTCATTGAGGCGCTGCTTGATCTTCATGATGTTTTCCGCATGGATCTCAATATCCGTAGCCTGGCCTTGGAATCCGCCGGAGGGCTGATGGATCATGATCTCCGCATTGGGCAGAGCAATCCGCTTGCCCTTGGCGCCGGAGGACAGCAGGAAAGCACCCATACTGGCAGCCATGCCGATGCAGATGGTTGACACATCGCACTTGATATACTGCATAGTATCATAGATCGCCAGACCGTCGGTCACGGAGCCGCCGGGGCTGTTGATATAGAACTGGATATCCTTGTCAGGATCCTGTGCCTCCAAATACAGTAGCTGGGCAACCACCAGGCTGGCCGTGGTGGCGTTGACCTCCTCACCCAGGAAGATAATCCGGTCATTGAGCAGGCGAGAGAAAATGTCGTAAGAACGCTCGCCGCGACTGGTCTGTTCCACCACATACGGGACTAAACTCATTGTAAAACCTCCTGTCTTTTGTGGCCTATAAGCCATTCTCTCATGATACCACAGGTACCATGAGAGAACGTGTCGAATCTGTAAATTCTGCAGAATTCTTTTTATTCCGCTTTTTCAGCTTTCTTAGTGGTCTTCTTGGCGGACTTCTTCTCCTCGTCCTCGGCAGCTGCGGCCTTTTTGGTAGCCTTCTTGGCAGGCTTCTTCTCTTCGCCCTCGGCGGCCTTCTTTTCCTCGCCGTCCTCAACGGCGGCCGCCTTCTTGCTGGTCTTCTTGGCCACGGTGGCGCTCTCGGTAACCACAGCCACAGCCTTCCGGGTCAGCAGCTGATCTTTGACCTGGTCCACGGGCAGATATTTCTTCACGGTATCCAGCTCCATGCCGTACTGCTCCGCCAAGGTCTTGAACTCGGCCTCGATATCCTCGTCGGAAACCTCCAGGTTTTCCGCCTTGATGATGGCAGCCAGAGCCAGCTCCTGACGCACGCGGCCCAGGGCGCCCTCCCGGGCATCGTCCCGGAGCTTCTTCTCGTCCAGACCGGTGAGCTTCAGGTAATCCTCATAGGAAATGCCCTGCTGCTGGATCTGCATCCTGAAGTTCTGCATGCCGTTCTCGATCTTGGCATCCACCATGGCATCGGGCACATCGCAGGTCATGCCGTCGGCCACCTGGTTGATCAGCTCTTCTTCAAAGGCCTGCTGGGCAACGCTCTCCCGCTCCTCGGTGATCTTCTTCTTGATGTCGGCCTTCAGATCCTTGAGGGTATCAAACTCGGACACGTCCTTGGCGAACTCGTCATCCAGGGCGGGCTCTTCCTTGACCTTGACCTCGTTGACCTTCACGTGGAACACCACGGCCTTGCCGGCCAGGTCCGCGTGATAATCCTCCGGGAAGGTAATGTCGATGTCCTTCTCCTCGCCGGCCTTCATGCCGATGAGCTGCTCTTCAAAGCCGGGGACAAAGCTGCCGGAACCAATCTCCAGATTATGGTTCTCGTCCTTGCCGCCGTCAAAGGGCTTGCCGTCCAGGAAGCCCTCGTAGTCGATCACAGCGGTGTCGCCGTTTTCCACAGCCCGCTCCACAGACACCAGACGGCTGTTGCGCTTGACCAGCTGGTCGATCCGGTCGTCCACGTCGGCGGCAGTGACCTTCACCGTCTCCTTGGGCGCCTTCAGGCCCTTGTAAGTACCCAGGGTGACCTCGGGATATACGGGGACCACAGCCTTGAAGGTGAAGCCCTCCTTGGTGATCTCACCCTCCAGCTCCACGGAAGGATAACCCACGATGTCCAGGTCCTGCTCCTTCACAGCAGCCTCATAGGCCTCGGGCATGGCAATATTCACGGCCTCTTCGTAAAACACCTCTGCGCCGTACATCCCCTCGATGATCTTCCGGGGCGCCTTGCCGGGACGGAAGCCGGGGATGTTGATCTTCTTGCGCATCTTCTGATATGCTTTGGCGACAGCAGCCTCAAATTCCTCTGCACTGACTTCCACAGTAAGCGCAACGGTGCTCTTTTCCAATTTTTCGCAGCTTTTCACGTTCATAGTTGTTTACTCCTCCGTTCATCACCAGAATCAACCTGGTGCGACTTTATATTTTATCAGGGTCTGGCGAAAATTGCTATACTTATTTCTCGGTTTCACAAATTTTTTTTGGGATAAATCGCAAATAATCCGCGGAAATGAGGGAATAGTCGATGCCGGAATGCATTCCCTCCATGGCCCGGCAATGGGTGGGCCCGTGAAGATGGCCGTAATAGCAGGCCCGGACGGGATAGCGGCTCAGCGTCTCCAGGATCCCCGGGCAACTATATCCCTGGTACAGGGGCGGGTAATGGAGAAAACAGAGGATCTCCCGCCCCCCAGCGGCTTGCAGCGATGTCTCCAGGCGCATCACCTCCCGGTTGAGAACCTTGGCATCCTGGGCCTTCTGCCCCTCTTCGAAAAACCAGCCCCGGGTCCCGCACAGGGCCCAGTCCCCGTAGAAGAAGCAGTTGTTGTGGAGAAAGTCCAGGGTCCGGATCCCTTTCTGGGAAAAGAAGCTCTTCATCTTGGAAACAGTGGTCCACCAGTAGTCATGGTTTCCCTTGAGCAGCAGCTTTCTGCCGGGGAACTGATCCAGAAAGCGGAAGTCCGCCTCCGCCTCAGCAAGATCGATCCCCCAGGAGGTGTCCCCAGCCAGCACCAGGGTATCTTCTTCCCGCAGGGCCGACAGCGACGCCTCCAGCCGGGGCACATAGTCCCGCCAGGCTTCGCCGAACACCTCCATGGACTTGTTGGCGCTCAAAGATAGATGAAGATCGCCGATCACATACAGCGCCATACATCCCCTCCCGTTCTCAATCCTTTAGAATTTCACCTGGCACCAGGCTGAGCAGATCCGCCTTCACCCGCTTCATAGGGCGCCAGAAGGCAAAGTGCGGCAGGGCAAAGCCCCAGAGCCTCAGAAGAGCAGCCGCTCCAGCATCTCCGAAGAAAAGCCATCCAGCGTCAGCAGGCCGTACCACACTGCCATCACCGCCCGGGTCAGCCGCCGGCAGCGGGCGTCCGCCGCGGGGCAGCTCCGGCGCGTAAAAGCGGGCTCCACGCTGCCGCCGCCCCGAGGCTTTTTCGTGACCGTATAGCCCCGTAGCGTCCCCAGGCCCGTGGCAGCATCCCAGGTGCCCGCCAAGGCGAAACGCTTCCGATTGCGCAGTTTCATGGCCCCATCTCGTTTTCCCGGCAGGGGCCGGACTTATTTCAAAAAGTCCAGCACCACACCGTCCATGCCGGTCTTTTCCACCGTCTGGTCGAAGCGGCTGGCCTTGCCCTTGAGGGCGGCCAGGCGGCGGGGGATAGCCACGCCGGTGGCCTCGTGCAGCTGATCGAGCAGCTCCACCCCTTCACCGGCAGGCGTCTGCCCGATGGCACGCAGCACATGGTCACAGAACTTATAGGGAGAGGCGGTGGAGGCAAAGACCATCAGAGCCTTATCCCCAGTCTCCTTGCGGTACTGCTCCAGCACATTGGCCGCCACAGCGGTGTGGGGGTCAATAAGATAGCCGTAGTCCCGGTAATAGTGGGTCATGGTCTCGGCGGTGTCCGCCTCGTCGCAGAAGCCGCCCCAGAACAGCTCACCCAGCTTTTCCCGGATGGCATCGGACACCTGATAGCGCCCGTCGGCGGAGAGCCGGGCCATGTAATCCCGCACCTCGCCGTCGTCCTCTCCGGACAGATCGAAAAGCAGACGCTCCAGATTGCTGGAGATCAGGATGTCCATGGAGGGGCTCATAGTGTTGTGGAAGGGGCGGTTCCGGTCGTACACACCCGTGCGCAGGAAATCGGTGAGCACGTTGTTGCAGTTGGACGCGCAGATCAGCTTGCCCACGGGCAGGCCCATGCGCTTGGCATAATAGGCGGCCAGGATATTGCCAAAGTTACCGGTGGGAACGCAGATGTTGATAGGCTCGCCCATGGTAATGCGGCCGCAGGAGAGCAGGTCGCAGTAGGCGGAGATGTAATACACCAGCTGGGGCAGGATCCGGCCCCAGTTGATGGAATTGGCCGAGGAGAGGAAGTAGCCCCGTCCGGCCAGGGTGTCCCGGATCTGCTCATCGGAGAAGATCCGCTTGACGCCGGTCTGGGCATCGTCAAAGTTGCCCACCACGGCGCACACGCCCACATTAGCCCCCTCCTGGGTGACCATCTGGGCCTGCTGCACCTCGGAAACGCCGTCCTTGGGATAAAAGACCATGATCTTGGTCTGCTCCACATCGGCAAAGCCCTCCATTGCGGCCTTGCCTGTATCGCCGGAGGTAGCCACCAGGATGCAGGCGGTCTTCTCCTCCCCGGTCTTGCCCAGGGCAGCGGAGAGCAGCTGGGGCAGCATCTGCAGCGCCATATCCTTGAAAGCGGAGGTGGGGCCGTGCCAAAGCTCCAGGCAGTAAGTATCCTCATCCACTTTCCGCAGCGGTGCCACGGCATCGGTGTCGAACTTGTCCGGGCCATAGGCGCGGGCAGCAAAATTCCGCAGCTCGTCCAGGCTGTAATCGCTCAGGAACAGCGCCATCACCCGGGCTGCCCGCTCCTGATAACTTTCTCCCACCAGGCTCTGCAAAAACGCCGCGTCAATGCCGGGGATTCGGCAGGGCGTCAGCAATCCGCCGTCCCGGGAAAGGCCCATTTTGATGGCCTCGGCCGCGCTGTAAGAAAGCGCTTTATCTCTGGTGCTGTAATACTTCATATGGAACTCCTCACCTTTCGGTATCATGAAATTGGGGGTCGTCTTTTATGATACAATAATTATACAAACGCGTCTTCCAGATACCGGATCTGAAAGCCGCCGGAATTGTCCGCATACACCTCCGCCACGTCGAAACGGGCGGGCAGATCCAACTCATACAGGCTCAGCCACAGCGCCGCGGTCCGGCGCAGCCGCTCCTGCTTACGGGGCGTCACCGCCTCTCGGGGCAGGCCGAACTCCGTCCCGCTGCGGAGCTTGACCTCCACAAAGCAGATCACCTGGTCTTGCGTCTGGGCGATCAGGTCGATCTCCCCAAAGCGACAGCGCCACTGGCTGGCCAGCAGCGTATAGCCCTTTTTGCGCAGGTAGCGGGCCACCGCCGCTTCGCCCCGGTCGCCGGCCGCCTTTCTTTCCCCGGTCATGCTCGCTTTTCCTCCCACTTTTTCAGAAAGCTTCTGCGGTGGGCCGGGCAGGGGCCAAAACGGTCCAGCAGCTCATAGTGCAGCCGGGTGCCGTAGCCCTTGTGCCTGGCGAACTGGTACTGGGGATATTGCCGGTCCAGCTCCTCACAGACATAGCGGTCCCGGCTGACCTTGGCCAAGATGGAGGCCGCCGCGATGGAGGCACTTTTCCCGTCGCCGCCGATCACGGTCTGGTGGGGAATCGAAATCGCCACCCGGTCTCCGTGATCCTTATCTCCATCTACCAGGGCAAAGTCCGCGGGGATGGACAGAGCTTCGATCGCCCGGTTTATGGCCAGCAGCCGGGCGTTGAGGATATTGAGCTCCTCGATCTCCTCCACACTGGCCGTGGCCACCGCCCAGGCTGCGGCCTGGGCGCAGATCTCATCAAACAGTGCCTCTCTGCGCTTGGGGGTAAGCTTTTTGGAATCGTTGAGTCCCGGCAGGATCAGCCCCCGGGGCAGGATCACCGCCGCAGCGTACACCGGGCCAGCCAGCGGGCCCGCCCCGGCCTCATCCGCACCGCAGACCGCCTGGGCGCCCCCGACCAGGCAGGCCTCTTCTAGGCTCCAGGGATGCTCCAGCTCTTTCATACCGTATCCCCCGGCGCTTCTAGGGAGAAGCGGCCCAGTTTGCCGCCCCGGAACTCGTCCAGCAAGATCTTGGCCATGCGCTCGGTGTCCACTTCCCCGCCGGAAAACAGGCGCCGCCGATGCAGCACACCCTACCGACCAATCCCCCCCACCTGCGCACTGTCACTGCCCACGGAGCCATCGATTTCCTGCATAGGCTCGGGCTCCACAGACGCTATGTCGCCACAGAAAC
>JAHHSB010000080.1 GCA_020025415.1 Oscillibacter sp.
GCTGCCCTTCGGCGTGTGCCAGATCGGCAAGTCCTTCCGCAACGAGATCACCCCGGGCAACTTCACCTTCCGCACCCGGGAGTTTGAACAGATGGAGCTGGAGTTCTTCTGTCAGCCGGGCACCGAGCTGGATTGGTTTAAATACTGGAAGGACTTCTGCCATCAGTGGCTGCTGAACCTGGGTATGAAGGATGAAAACCTGCGCCTGCGGGACCACGACCCGGAGGAGCTGTCCCACTACTCCAACGCCACCACCGACTTTGAGTTTGTCTTCCCCTTCGGCTGGGGCGAGCTGTGGGGCGTGGCCAGCCG
This sequence comes from Oscillibacter sp., assembly GCA_020025415.1. Classification (GTDB taxonomy): domain Bacteria; phylum Bacillota; class Clostridia; order Oscillospirales; family Oscillospiraceae; genus Oscillibacter. Next base: position 313 of record JAHHSB010000080.1, read on the forward strand.
CACCAACTTCGACCTGAACGCCCACCAGACCACCTCCGGCAAAGACCTGACCTACTTCGATCAGGAGAAGAACGAGCATTATATCCCCTATGTCATCGAGCCCTCTTTGGGTGCCGACCGGGTGACCCTGGCCTTCCTCATCGACGCCTATGACGAGGAAGTGGTGGATGCGGAGAAAAACGACGTGCGCACCGTGCTGCGCCTGCACCCGGCCCTGGCCCCCTTCAAGGCAGCGGTGCTGCCCCTGAGCAAGAAGCTCTCCGACAGGGCCCGGGAGATCCAGGCGGAGCTCAGCAAGGACTTTATGGTGGACTTTGATGATACCGGCTCCATTGGCAAGCGCTATCGCCGGGAGGACGAGATCGGCACTCCCTACTGCATCACCGTGGACTTTGACACCGTAGGCGACGGCGACAAAGAAGGTGACAACTGCGTCACCGTCCGTGACCGGGACACCATGGAACAGGTGCGGCTGCCCATCAGCGAGCTGAAGGCCTATCTGGCGGAGAGAATGGCGTTTTAAAAAGTGGATTTTCCTGAAAAACCAACGCAACCCTGCCGGGCAGCTGAATCATCGCGGCTGCCCGGCACCTCACAGAAAGAGAGGCAACCTTATTGAAAAAGAACAAACGTCCCAGAGAAGTAGGACCGGAGTGGTTTCGCTGGCTGATGTTCCTGGGCGGCGCTTTGTGCATGGGCCTGGGTGTGGCCATCGGCGTGCTGTGGATCAACTTCGGCTCCCTGGCGGCGGTGGCGGAGTGGGGAGGAAAATACTGGAACTATCTGACCATGACCGCCCTGCTGTACGCGGTGGCGGTCTATCTGCTGGGGTCACTGCTGGGCCGGCTGTGGCTGTCGGGCCTGCTGGTGAGCGTGGCGGCCATGATCCTGGCACTGGTGGATTATTTCAAAACCGCCATCAACGGCACTCCGCTGGAGCTGGCGGACTTCGGCTTGGCCGCACAGCTGGGGCAGGTGGCCGGTGTGGCCGGGGAGCTGAAGCCCCCGGTGGACTTCTGGCGGGCGCTGGCGGCGCTGGCGGTTTGTGCGGCGCTGCTGTTTTTGTTCCGGCGCATCACCCGGCTGACTTCCGCCCGGCTGCGGTTTTTGAACATTTCTGGGTCGCTGCTGGTGCTGCTGTATCTGTTTTCCTCCGGCGGTGCCCAGACGGTGGGGAATCTCCTGGGGGTGGACGTGTATGCCCGGATGCCCGCGGCCAGTAACCACAGCTTTTACGGGCTGACCCTGGCGCTGTGGCGGGATGCGGTGATGCAGGACATCCCCGCGCCGGAGGGATACAGCGAGGCATATATGGACCAGGTGCTCACCCGAATCGACGAGCTGCTGACAGAACAGGGGATCGGCACTGCCGACACGGAGGATCAGAAGCAGCCCAACGTCATCATGATCCTGTCCGAGGCCTTTTTTGACCTGACCCGGCTGCCGGATCTCCAGTATGAGGCCGACCCTGTGGCCAACTTTCACGCTTTGGCGGAGGAGGGGATCTCCGGCAGCTTCCACAGTCACTATCTGGGCTATGGAACCGGCTATATCGAGATGGCCATGCAGTACGGCGTAACCAACCGGGACTTCGGCACCAGCACCAACATCTGCTTTTTGGAGGATGCGGAGTACGAGAAGTATACCGCCCTGGCCGAGCAGTTCACCCTGACGGGGAACTATCGGGCGGAGATGCTTCACGCCTACAACAACAGCTTGTACAACCGGACGGTGACCTATCCGCTGCTGGGCTACGACCAGCTGCTGTTTTCCGAGGATGTGCAGAATCTGGGCTTTGCCTGGACCGGCGGCGTCTACGGCGGCTACTATCTCAAAGACGAGTATCTCTTTACCGGGATGCTCGACCGGATGCAGACCATCAACGAATCGGGCCAGCGGGCGTTTTTGTTCGGCATCACCATGGAAAACCACCAGCCCTTCGACCCGGAGAAGTTTGGCTATGAATGCCAGATCGGCGTCAGCTCCCACACCCTCGGCGACCCGGACATGGAGATCGTGCGGGTGATGGTGGAGGGGATTACCCGGGCGGACCAGGCCCTGGGCACCCTGACCGACGCCCTGCGCCGCAGCGATGAGCCCACCATCGTGGTATTCTTCGGCGACCACCGGCCCAACCTCTTTATGACCGACGGGGATACGGTGTACACCAAGCTGGGGATGTGCCCGTCCAACGGGACGGACGGCTGGACGGCCGAGCAGATCAATGAGCTCTATTCCACCGACTATCTCATCTGGGCCAACGACCCGGCGCTGCTCCAGGGGCAGGAGGGTACCTGCCGGGACAGCAGCATCACCGCCCTGGGACCGGACCTGCTGGAGCTGACAGGCCAAACCATCTCCCGCTACTGGGGCGTGCTGGAACTGGCCAGTCAGGTCAGCCTGACCAACACGGACCTTTACTTCGTGTCCGGACAGGGACAGGCCTACTTCTCCGCCGAGGAGGCGGGGCTAACCGCGGCGGAGCAGGAGATTCTGGAGCTGCGGGAAGCGGTGGTATACGATGCGTTTTACGGTGAGCAGTATATTACCCAGCAGATGAACCAGCCGGTGGGCAGCTGATGTCCGCCCAGTAACGACGGATTTCCCCCGTTTACCACAATTTCCACAAAATTTTCCACAAGTGGAAAACGAGAAGGGCCGCGTCCAATCGGACGCGGCCCTTTCCCTGCATTGTAAAAAGAGAGAAGACAATGGAAAGACGCTGAATTTCACGTAACATGATAAACGGTTTTGGGAAAAAGCACAAGTAAACGGCGGGAGAAACTTGTCAACAAGCGGCGTTTTGACGGGGGTTTCCCCGACAAAATGCAGAACCGGGCCGTGCAATCTGCACGGCCCGGTTCTGTCCCCGACTAAAATACGGAAAAGAATGAAGAGGGTTTTACTCGTTCAACCAAGAACAATATAGGCCATTTCCTTGCCAAAAGGCAAGGGATTTCGGGGGGAAAGTTGTTGACAAGCGGATAAACTTGTCGACAAGCGCCTCAGTCCTCCACGACTTTTTCCAGATCCTCAAAGTGGGACGTCAAAAGCTTGATCAGGGCCTCACTGTCCCGCCGCTCCAGGGCATCCACCATGGAAAGATGCTCCTGAATCCGCTGAAGATGCATCTCCATGGGGCTGCGGGTCCAGCGGATTATCAGCAGATGCTCCGTATGGCCGGAGACGATCTGGGACAGGCAGTGGAGCAGGGCGTTGCCAGAGGACTGCATCAGCCGCCCGTGGAAGGCGAAGTCTGCCCGGGAAAGCTCCGACAGCTCCGAGCATTCCGCCATCTGCCAGGCATAGCGGCGCAGCTCCGCCAGATCCTCCTTCGTGCGCTTGGCGGCCGCGGCCGGGGCGGCCCCCAGCTCCAAAATGCAGCGCACCGCCAGGATATCCCGGTAATTGGGATTGGTGAATAGGGTCATCAGGTAGAGGATTTCCGTGTTCTGCCGGATATCCCCGCTGCCTAGGAAGGTGCCCTTGCCCTGCTGTCCGTAGAGAATGCCCAGCACCGACAGCGCGGTGTAGACCTCCCGCACCTGGGCCCGGGGGATGCCCAGGATCCGGGCCAGCTGATTTTCTGAATAGATCTTGTCGTCCGGCTTCAAAGTCCCGTCCCCCAGGCTTTGAACGAACTTTTCAATGACTTTTTGGCAGCTTTCGGAACTAAGCAAGGCTGATCCCCTCCTTCCCCAGAAATGTCTCGATCTCCGCCCGACTGGCCTGGACGCTGCCCTGGGCAAAGCCGTTGCGTCCGCCGCCCCGGCCGTTGAGAGCGGCGTTGAGCCCTTTCACCAGGGTACTGATGTCCTGCCCGTCGGGACGAACCAGGGCGTAGGCAAAGCGGCCCTCCCCGGCGGGGGAGAAGACTGCCGCCAGCTCCCCGCAGCTGCGGGCCAGTGCGTCCGCCAGGCGGCGCACCCCATCGGAGGAGAGGCCCTCCTCCACCAGGACAGTGGCGCCCCGGCCCGCATATTCCCGGGCGATGGCAGCAAAGACCCGCTCCTCCAGCTCGCCGGCCCGGCGGCGGGCGGCGGCAAGGTCTTCTTTCAAGCGGCCCACCGCGGCAGCGGTGGCCTCGCCTTTCACCGACAGGGCCTGGGCCACGGCCCGATTCTGTTCATAGATCCGGTCGAAAAAGGCCAGGGCCCGCTCTCCAAAGAGGACTTCCATACGGCAGCCCTGGTGGAATTTTTCTACCGACAGGATCTTCACCGGCCCGGCCTGGCCGCTGCGGGCCACATGGGTGCCGCAGCAGGCGCAGCAGTCCGCCCCCGGGAAGGCAACGATGCGCACTGCCCCCTCCAGGGCCTTTTTACTCCGGTAGTGGAGCTGCTCCAGCACCTCCGGGGCGGGGAAGCTGATCTCCGCCGGCACGTCGGAGAGGATGTAGGCGTTGGCCCGGCGCTGGCCCTCCATGGCCTGCTCCCAGCTCAGGGGGATGCTGTAATCCAAAGTCACCGTCTCCGCGCCGATGTGGAAGCCCACGTTGTCACAGTGGTACAGCCTGCAGAGAATGCCCGAGAGGATGTGCTCGCCCGAGTGCTGCTGGGTGTGGTCCCGGCGGCGGTCCCAATCGATCTCGCCGGCCACCGTCTCCCCGATTTCCAGAGCTTTGTCCACCATGTGGAAAATCACACCGTCCCGCTCCTGCACGTCCCAAACGGCGCCGCCGCCCAGCACCCCGTGGTCGGCGGGCTGGCCGCCCCCCTCGGGGTAAAAGGCAGTGCGGTCCAGCACAACGGACCAGCCGTTTTTCAGGCTTTGGCAGTCCAGGACCCGGGCGGAGAAGCGGCGCAACGTAAGGTCGGCGTAATATAACTTTTCTGTTTCCATGGGGAAACCTTCCTTTCCGTTGGCATTTTGCCGGGGCTTACACCAGCCCCAGGGTGATCTTCCAAAGCAGGACCCGGGTGCAGGCGGCATCGATGAGGGACTCATCCAGCGTCCCGGCTTTTGCCGCCTCAATGGCCAGAGGGATCTGGCTGCGGTAGTCGGTGGTGATGACCAGGTCGTTGCCCGCCTGCAGGGCCATCACGGCCACGCTGCCATCCTTGGCGTAGGCGCTGACTGCGCCCATGGCCAGGTCGTCCGTCATCACCACGCCGTCAAAGCCCAGCTCGTCCCGCAGCAGCTGGTGCACCGCCGGGGACAACGAGGCGGGGAGGGTGTCATCCACCGCGGTCATGATGTTATGGCTCACCAGCACGGCGGTGGCGGAGCCGGTTTCCGTCTGCCCGGCGGTCATGCCGGCGGGGAAGGGGAGAAAGTCGGAGTTCTCAAAGCGCTCCAGGGGCCGCTGGTCCACGGCGATGCCCGTGTGGGTGTCCACGTTGTCGCCGTAGCCGGGGAAGTGCTTCAAAACGCTGCCCATGCCGTCGGCGGTCATCTGCTCCACCACGGCGGAGATGCACTCCGCGGTGCTCTGGGCGTCCAGGCCGCAGCTGCGGTCATAGATAAAGTCCGCCGGATCGGTGGACACATCCGCCACCGGCGCCAAGTTCACGTTGATGCCCAGGGCATGGAGCAGGGCGTCCTTTTCCGCCGTGTCGGCCACCAGGGCCTCGGTGCCTCCGGCGGAGAGCAACTGCTGGGGAGAGGCGTATTTTTTGCTTCGCAGGTGGGGGTTGGAACTGACCCGTACCACCGTGCCGCCCTCTTCATCCACGCCGATGAGCAGGGGGATCTCCGTGTCGGCAGCGGCAGCGGCCTGGTAGTCCCGCAGGGTCTGGACCACGTCGTCGGCGGTCTTATCCGTGAAGTCCCGGCCAAAGAGGATGTAGCCCCCCAGGTGATAGCGGCCAATATCCTCCACAGCGCCTGCAGCCGGGCAGCGGACGAAAAACAGCTGGCCCACCTTTTCCTCCAGGGTCATGGAGCCGGTCAGTGCCTGGGCC
>JAHHSB010000081.1 GCA_020025415.1 Oscillibacter sp.
ACTGAGCGGACTGTTTTTGGTCCGCTCTTTTTTTATTGCCTGGAATGATGAAAAGAACTCCCGCATCGATTTTGATGCGGGAGTTCTTTTTCTATATACAAGTCAAAGGAGGGAGGTTTATTCAAAGCGGCTCTGCATCCGCAGCTGGCCTGGTAGAGTGCGACTTTTCCCCGGGTGAGCACACCTTCCCGCTCCAAGTTCTTGTCTAAAAGCAGCAGATCCGCCTCGGCTCCAGGTACAATGCAGTTTTTTCGGACGGAGAGCCTCAGCATCTCTGCACGGGTAGAAGTCAGAAGAGGGAGAGACCGATCCCAGGGGCAGCCCTTTTTCCGCCAGCTTTTGGATCGTCTGGTGGAGAAAGACGGGAGTGGCATAGCTCAGCCCCACGCAGTTCCCCTGGGCATCAAAACGAGGCAGACTGCCGAAGGCATCGCTGGAGAGGGTACCATGGCTGGCGGACACGCCTTCCATCTGGAGCTGCTTCCACAGCCAAAGCCCCCTCCCCTGGAATTCTTGAAACAGGGCTTGGACGTTAGAGCGGTAAACGGCGCACTTAGCCTTCCGACGGAATATCCAGGCGGTTTTCCTTCAGCAGCCGAAAGGCCAAGCGGGGCCAGTTTTCTGGCAGTTAAAGCAAGTGCGTGTTTGTGCTGGTACCTGTTAATCTTGTGGTATTTGAGGACATAGTAAGGCCGGAATCCGAAGCCGCATCCTCTTACGGAGGTAGCGGTTTCCGGACTTAATCATTTGGGAGTGTTTGGCCTCGAATTCAAAGACTGCTCTTTGTGCAAGACGAGTCCGCTGGGGGTGGCAGAATATGACCCTGCTGTCTTACAGCTATTGTACCACAGCCACCTCCCAGCCTGCAGATACCTGATACAAAGGGGCGGTGCCACAGTCCTTCCTAAAGGCCTCCACCTGTTTCCGGGCATGCTCTGCCATTTCCATCAAGATAAAAAATCAGCTGCTTCTCTATTTTCAGCCCTGATTCGGGCGGTTGTTCGCTTCGTGCTTCTGATAGGCCCGCCAGGTGGTGGCCAGCAGCTCCATGCTGTGGAGATACTCCGGCTGGATCTGGGTGGCCAGGGCCGCCCGGTGGGGAGCGGTCTTGACGGTCTCCGGCTGGGCATAGGCTTCCTCCGAGATGCGGCGGAAGATGTCGGCAAACTCTTCGATGTCTGCCTTGGAGTAAGTCTCACAGGGTTCGGGCGTGAACGGCTCGGGGATCAGCTGGGGGTGGTGGCTGGAGAAATAGCTCTGCAGGCCGTAATCCACCACTCGGCGGTCAATGTCGTCGGAGGTGACGCCGGTATCCCCGGTGAGCTGCTGCCAGCTCAAACGGGACTGGTCGATCCGCCGCACGCCCTCGGCCAAGGGCAGAGACAGTCCCCGGATCTGACTGAGCAGGTGTAGCAGGTAGTTATTATTGAGGATGGACAGCTCCGCCACCTGCTTGAGTCCCGCGCCACCCAGGGTGCGGATATAGGCATAGGCCTTCAGTGCCACCTGGGGATTGCCGTAGAACTTGCGGATCTTGCCGATGCTCTCCGGCCGGTCGTAGTCGAAATAGTACTGCGTTCCGTCATAGCGGATGGCAGGGTTGGGCAGAAAGGGCTCCAGCACGGCGGTGACCCCCTGGGCGCCGCAGGCGGGCCCCTGGCTGCCGTGAGGGGCGGAGAAGGATTTGTGCAGGTTGTAGTGGCACATATCAAAGCCCGCCTCCCGGGCCCGGGCGATGCCGAACAGGCCGTTCTGGTTGGCCTGGTCATAAATGCACAGGCCGCCCGCTTGGTGGACAGCGTCCACGATTTCCTGGATGTGGGGGTTGTAGAGGCCCGTATCCTCCGGGTTTGTGATCATCAATCCGGCGGTGCGGGGGGAGAGGGCTTCCTTCAAAGCTGCCAGATCGGGATAGCCGTCCGGGCCCGGCATCAGGGTGATGACCTTGTAGCCGGCGGTGGCGGCGGCCCCCGGATTGCCGGGATGGGAGAGGATGGTGGTGATGATCTCATTTCGCTGCTCGTCCGGGTGATACTTGGCGTGATAGGCCCGCAGCACCTGGACATTGGAAAAGATGGCCTGGCTGCCGCCGCCGGGGAAGAGACAGAAGGCGTCCATACCGGAGATCTCCTTGAGGTACTCGCCGGTCTGGTAGAGAATCTCAAGAATGCCCTGGACGGTTTCCACCGGCTGGCAGGGGTGGAGATCCTGCATCTTGGTGCTCCTGGCAAAGGCCTCGTGGATCTTGGGGCTGTACTTCATGGTGCAGGTGCCCAGGCCGATGTCGATGTCCAGATCCGCGCCGATGGTTTCCTGGGAAAGGCGCAGATAGTGGCGCAGCAGCTGGGGCTGGGACAGTTCCGGCAGCTTGGGGGCCTTTTTGCGCCGCAGCGCGGCGGGGATCAGCGCTTGAGGATCGGGTGCGGCGGCCCGGACGGAGTCCTCCACCTCGGGGAGAAGCACCCCCCGCTCGCTCTCGCTGCCCAGCTCCATGATGATGGGCTCATCCCAGCGGGCCTGGTGAAAGTTGCGTTCCTTTTTCATTTGATCGCCTCCCTTGCAATCTGGCTCAGGGCTTCGGCCAGGGTGTCGATCTCCTGGGCAGAGGTGATCTCACTGATGCACACCAGGGCACTCTGCCCCAGTGCGGGGAAGTCAGCGGAGAGATCCTTGCCCCCGAAGATGTGATGGCCCAGCAGGGCCTGGTTCACAGACTGGACCGTCAGGCCCCAGGTGTCAAAATTAATGATGAATTCCTGAAAGCGGGCGCCGCTGAAGGGGTCTACCTTCAGCCCCGGCACGGCGGAGAGCTTTCGCACAGCGTACTCCGTCCGCTGGAGGATGCGCTCGCCCAGCTCCTGCATTCCGGTGGGGCCCATCAGGCCCAGATAGGACCCGGCCACAATGGCCCACAGGCCGGAGGCGGTACCGAAGTACTCCCGGGCCTTTTCCCGGCTGCCGTGGGAGCAGCGCTGGTTCAGGGCGCGGCCCCAGCCGAACTCACCCTCCCGCTGGGTTTTGGCAATGCCGTAGAGATAGGTGGGCAGCTCTTGGATATAGCGGGGATCGTCCCGCACGGCCAAAAAGCCCGCGCAGCCGCCGCCATAGTGCATCCCGATGCCCAGAGGCTGGATGTCGCCGCAGACGATGTCCGCCCCGTAGTTGGCAGGGCTTTCCACCACACCCAGGGAGGCAATCTCCGGCGAGACCACGAATACGGCGCCCGCCTCGTGGGCCAGGCGGCCGATCTCTTCAGCAGCCTCTTCAAAAAAGCCCAGGTAGGAGGGATTTTCCAAAAAGACCGCGGCGGTCTTGTCCGACAGCAGCGCCCGGAGAGCTGCCTGATCCATCCGGCCGGTCTTGGGATCGTGGCCCACAGGGCGCACGGTGCCGAAGCCCTGGCAATAGGACCGCAGTTGGGAGAGAATCTCCGGATTCATGGTGTCGGGAACCAGCAGTTCGGTGCGGCCGGCCTCCTTGCCCAGACGCAGAGCCATCCGCAGGGCAGAGCTGACGGCCTGACCGGCGTCGTAGCAGGTATAGCTGACCACGTCCAGGTCCAGCAGCTCACCCATCATGCTCTGATACTCAAAGATGGCCTGCATCTTGCCGTGATCGGAGTAGGTGTCGCCGCAGTAGGCGGTGAGAAATTCCGAGCGCCCGGCAATCTCACTGCACACCGCCGGGACAAAGTGACGGTAGCAGCCCGCGCCCAGGAAGCTGCTGTACTCCTCACAGGAGATGTTCTTATTCAAAATCCCCTGAACGTGCCGGCTCAGCTCATATTCGCTGGAGATGGGCGGGGGGAGCTGCAGCTCTTTTTGATACAGCAGCTCCTGGGGGATCAGGTCCCGGTAAAGCTCCTCCAGCGAGGAGACCTGAAGGGCCGAGAGCATCTCTGCCTTTGCCTTGGGGGCGCTGTTGGGCATATAGGGGGAAACGGGGGAACCCATGGCGAAAACTCCTTTCCATATGCAAGAAAGCCCATAATCAAACTGATTATGGGCTTTCGGTCGCATTAGAGATTGTTGATTTCCTTGGTGTAGTGGCAGGCCACAAAATGACCCGGCATCTCCTCCACCAGGGGCGGTTCCTCGGTGAGGCAGCGCTCTTTGGCGTAGGGGCAGCGGGATGCGAAGCGGCAGCCCGGCTTGGGATTGATGGGGGAGGACAGTTCGCCCTGGAGCAGCTGGCGCTCCCGCTTCCGCCCGGGCTGGTAGACGGGCAGGGGCACCGCGGCCAACAGGGCCTTGGTGTAGGGGTGGAGCCGGTGCTCAAAGATCTCCTCGTCGCTGGCAAATTCCACTACCTTGCCCAGGTACATGACCAGGATATCATCGGAGATGTGCTTGACCACGGACAGGTTATGGGTGATGAACAGATACGTCAGGTCCCGCTCTTCCTGCAGGTCCTGCATCAGGTTCAGGATCTGGGCCTGGATGGATACATCCAGGGCGGAGACCGGCTCGTCGCAGACGATGAACTTGGGGTTCAGGGCCAGGGCACGGGCCACGCCGATGCGCTGCCGGCGGCCGCCGTCCAGCTCATGGGGATAGGAGTTGGCCAGCCGTCTGGCCAGACCCACTGTATCCATCAGGGAAAAGACCTGCTTTTCCAGATCAGCCTTAGAGGGGATCCGGTTATAGATCTGCAGCGGCTCGGCAATGATCTCACTGACGGACTGCCGGGGGTTGAGGGAGGCAAAGGGGTCCTGGAAGATCATCTGCATGTTCTGCCGGACTTCCTTGAGCTGCTGCTTGTTCAGATCGCTGATATCCTGTCCCTCAAAGAGGATCTTGCCGTCGGTGCGGTCCAGCAGGTGGATCAGCACCCGGCCCAGGGTGGACTTGCCGCAGCCGGACTCACCCACCACGCCCAGGGTCTTGCCCGCCTCGATGGAAAAGCTTACACCGTCAACGGCATGGAGGGTGCCCTTGGGGGTCTTGAAATATTTTTTCAGATTGATTGCTTCCAAAAGTTTAGCCAAAGTACACGCCTCCTTACTTCGCGAATTTTACGCACCGGACAAAGTGACCGGGCTCTACCTCCACCATGGGGGCCTTCCCCTCGGTGCACAATCTCTGGCAGTCGGGGCAGCGCAGGCTGAAGCTGCAGCCCTTGGGCAGGTTGGTGGGGTCGGGCATCAGGCCCCTGATGGGCTTGAGCCGGCGGACGGACTCATTGAAATTGGGAATGGACTGGAACAGGCCGATGCTGTAAGGATGCATGGTATGGTTATAGATATGATCCAGCGTGCCATATTCCACAATCTCACCGGCGTACATGATGGCCACTTTCTGGCAGATGTCTGCCACCACGCCCAGATCGTGGGTAATGAGGATCAACGTGGTCTTTAGCTCCTGGATGATGCGCTCGATCAGCTCCAGCACCTGGGCCTGGATGGTCACGTCCAGAGCGGTGGTGGGCTCGTCGGCGATCAGCAGGGCCGGGTCTCTGGCCAGAGCGATGGCAATGATGACGCGCTGCTTCATACCGCCGGAGAACTGATGGGGATACTCGTTGTAGCGCTCACCGGGGATGCCCACCAGCTCCAACATCTGCTTGGCCTTGGCGGCGGCTTCCAAGCGGCTGAGCTTCTCATGGAGGCGGTAGACCTCGCTGATCTGATCGCCCACAGTCTTCACCGGGTTCAGGGCGGTCATGGGGTCCTGGAAGATCATGGAGATCTTCTCGCCCCGGAGCTTTTGCATCTCCTTTTCGGGCATCTTCAGCAGGTCTTTGCCCTCGAAGAGGATCTCACCGCTTTTGATGCGGCCGGGAGGAGAGGTAATCAGCTTCATGATGGACAGGGCGGTGGTGGTCTTGCCGGCACCGGTCTCACCCACCAGGCCCAGGGCCTCGCCCTTTGCGATGGAGAAGCTCAGGCCATTGACGGCCTGGACGATGGATTTGCCGGAGGTGTACTCAACAGTCAGGTCTTTGACTTCCAGAATGGGTTCAGACATCGGGGTACCTCCTTAATTCTTCAGCTTGGGATCCAGCGCATCCCGCAGGCCGTCACCCAGGATGTTGAATGCAAACACAGTGATCATGATCATCAGGCCGGGGAAGGTGACCACATGCCAGTGATCCCGGAAGTAGGCACGGCCGGCGGAGAGCATAGAGCCCCACTCGGGAGTGGGCGGGGTAATGCCCAGGCCCAGGAAGCTCAAAGAGGCGGCGGAGAGGATCGCGATGGCGATACTC
>JAHHSB010000082.1 GCA_020025415.1 Oscillibacter sp.
TGGAGCTTGAGCGGTAGAATTGTAAAAGTATCAGGTCCCCTGGTGGTCGCCACCGGCCTTGCGGACGCCAATATGTCCGACGTGGTCCGGGTGGGCCCCCAGCACCTGATTGGCGAGATCCTGACGATGAAGGGGGACACGGCCTCTATCCAGGTCTATGAGGAGACCTCTGGCCTGGGCCCCGGGGCGGAAGTGGTCACCACCGGGGAACCCATGAGCGTGGAGCTGGGCCCCGGCATGATCGAAGGGATCTATGACGGGATTCAGCGTCCGCTGGAGAAGATTGTGGAGAAGGTGGGCCCCTTCATCGTCCGCGGTGTGGCGGTGCCGGCCCTGGACCACGAAAAGAAGTGGGAATTTACGCCCGTTGTGCAGCCAGGCACCCGGGTGAGCGGCGGCGATATCATCGGCACCGTGCCGGAAACGACGGTGGTGCTGCATAAGATCATGGTTCCGCCCAAAATGAGCGGCACGCTGGAGCAGGTGGCGGAAAAGGGCCTGTACACCGTTCAGGAGCAGGTGGCGCTGCTGCGCACCGACGATGGCCGGACGGTGCCTTTGACCATGTCCCAGAAGTGGCCGGTCCGTGTGGGCCGTCCTTATCAGCATAAATATCCGCCCAAGCGGCCGCTGTGCTCCGGCCAGCGGATCATTGACACCATGTTCCCCATCGCCAAGGGCGGTACCGCTGCCGTGCCCGGCCCCTTCGGCTCTGGCAAGACGGTGGTGCAGCATCAGCTGGCCAAGTGGGCGGACGTGGACATCGTGGTATATATCGGCTGCGGCGAGCGCGGTAACGAGATGACCGATGTGCTGCGGGAGTTCCCGGAACTGAAAGACCCCCGCACGGGTGAGTCTTTGATGAAGCGGACGGTGCTGATCGCCAACACCTCCGATATGCCCGTGGCTGCCCGTGAGGCCAGCGTCTATACCGGCATCACCATCGCCGAGTATTTCCGGGATATGGGCTACGACGTGGCTGTCATCGCCGACTCCACCTCCCGCTGGGCCGAGGCCCTGCGCGAGATGTCCGGCCGTATGGAGGAAATGCCCGGCGAGGAGGGCTATCCGGCTTATCTGGCTTCCCGCCTGGCCCAGTTCTATGAGCGGGCCGGCAGCGTGGAATGCCTGGGCTCTGACGATCGCCGGGGCAGCCTGACCGCCGTGGGCGCGGTTTCGCCTCCCGGCGGCGACCTGTCCGAGCCGGTGGCACAGGCCACCATGCGGATTGTGAAGGTGTTCTGGGCGCTGGATTCCTCTCTGGCTTACCGGCGCCATTTCCCGGCCATCAACTGGCTCAATTCCTACTCGCTGTATCTGGACTCCCTGAAGCCCTGGTTTGACAAAAACCTGGGGGAGGAGTTCTTCCAGAACCGGACAGCCGCCATGGCGCTGCTCCAGAGCGAGGCGTCTTTGAACGAGATCGTCCAGCTGGTAGGCAAGGATTCCCTGGGACCGGAGGATCAGCTGACGCTGGAGACCGCCCGTATGGTGCGGGAGGACTTTCTGCAGCAAAACGCCTTTATGGACGTGGACAGCTTCTCCAGCTATGAGCGGCAGGAGAAGCTGCTGGCCCTGATTTTGCAGTACGATCAGCTTTGCCGCCAGGCCATTGCCAAGGGTGCCCAGCCGGCGGATCTGTTTGTCATTCCCGCCCGGGAGAAGATCGGCCGGGCCAAGAGCGTGCCGGAGGAGAGCTACCGGCAGACTTATGAGGAGATTCAGGCGGAGATGCGCCAGGAAATTGAGGCACTGGCCGCCCAGGGAGGTGAGGACTGATGATTCGCGAATATAGGACCGTAGAGGAAATTGTCAGCCCGCTGATGATGGTACGCCAGGTCGAGGGCGTCACCTACGACGAGCTGGTGGAAGTGGAGCTGCAGGACGGCAGCATCCGCCGGGGTAAGGTGCTGGAGGTCAACGGCGACACCGCGGTGGTGCAGCTGTTCGACTCTGCCGCCGGCATCAATCTGGCTCAGTCCAAGGTGCGCTTTTTGGGCCACCCGCTGCAGCTGGGCGTGTCCGGAGATATTCTGGGCCGGGTGTTCAACGGCATGGGCGAGCCCATCGACGGCGGCCCCGAGATCCTGGCTGAGGAGTACCGGGATATCAACGGCCTGCCCATGAATCCCGCAGCCCGGGACTACCCCAACGAGTTTATCCAGACTGGTGTTTCCACCATCGACGGGCTCAATACCCTGGTTCGGGGGCAGAAGCTGCCCATCTTCTCTGGCTCCGGTCTGCCCCATGCCAACCTGGCGGCCCAGATCGCCCGGCAGGCCAAGGTGCTGGGCGATGACGCCGGCAATTTCGCCGTGGTCTTTGCCGCCATCGGCATCACCTTTGAAGAATCGGAGTTCTTCGTCAACGAGTTCCGCCGCACCGGCGCCATTGACCGGACGGTGATGTTCTCCAACCTGGCCAACGACCCGGCGGTGGAGCGTATTTCCACGCCCCGTATGGCCCTGACGGCCGCGGAGTACTTGGCCTTTGAAAAGGGGATGCAGGTGCTGGTCATCATGACCGACATTACCAACTACGCCGAGGCCCTGCGGGAAGTGTCCGCCGCCAAGAAGGAAGTGCCCGGACGCCGGGGCTTCCCGGGATATCTGTATACGGACCTGGCCACCATGTACGAGCGGGCGGGCCGGCAGCTGGGCAAGCCCGGCTCCATCACCCTGATCCCCATTCTGACCATGCCCGAGGACGACAAGACCCATCCCATCCCCGACCTGACGGGCTATATCACTGAGGGGCAGATCATCTTGTCCCGGGAGCTGTACCGCAAGGGAATCCACCCGCCGGTGGACGTACTGCCCAGCCTGTCCCGTTTGAAGGATAAGGGCATCGGTGAGGGCAAGACCCGAGAGGATCACGCCGATACCATGAACCAGCTCTTTGCCGCTTACTCTACCGGTAAGGACAACAAAGAGCTGATGAGCATTCTGGGTGAGGGCGCCCTGACGGAGACGGACTTGCTCTATGCCAAGTTTGCCGACGAGTTTGAAAAGCGCTACGTCAATCAGGGCTATGAGGAGAACCGGAGCATTGAGGAGACGCTGGACCTGGGCTGGGAGCTTTTGAGCATCTTGCCCAAGAGTGAGCTGAAACGAATCAAGCCCCAATATATTGAGAAGTACTGGCCGAAGAAAGACGGGGAATAAGGAGGGGAGCCTATGGCAAATATCACGGTAAACCCCACCCGTATGGAGCTGACCCGGCTGAAGGGGAAGCTGAAAACCGCCCAGCGGGGCCACAAGCTGCTCAAGGATAAGCGGGATGAGCTGATGAAGCAGTTCATGGACGTGGTTCGGGAGAACCGCGCCCTCCGCAAGCGGGTGGAGGAGGGGCTCATGCGGGCACACGGCGCCTTTACCGTGGCCTCTGCCCTCATGTCCCCCGAGATGCTGGAGCAGGCCCTGCTCTATCCCAACCAGTCCGTGGAGCTGGACATGACCTTCCGGAACATCATGTCCGTGGATGTCCCCCAGTACCAGTTCCACACCACCAGCCGGGACCCCGGTGAGGCCTATCCCTATGGCTTTGCCCAGACCAGCGGTGAGCTGGACGATGCGGTGGACGCCATGAGCCGGGTCTTCCAGGATATGCTCCGGCTGGCCGAGGTGGAAAAGACCTCCCAGATGCTGGCGGAGGAGATCGAAAAGACCCGCCGCCGGGTCAACGCCCTGGAATATGTGAAGATCCCCCAGATGCTGGAGAGTATCAAGTATATCACCATGAAGCTGGATGAGAACGAGCGTGCCAACACCATCCGTCTGATGAAGGTGAAGGATATGATCCTCAAGGAGGCTATCCAGGAGCGCCGGGAAGAGGATGCCAAGGCCGCCCAGAGATGGGGTAACAGTTGATTTGATAGACTGCTAAATAGAACCAAACAGGCGGTGCTGTTTTTCGGGACAGCACCGCCTGTTTGCGGAAAAAAAGCACTCATAAACCGTTAATTGTTAGCACTCTAAATATACGAGTGCTAACAATTAACGGTTTATTCATAGAGAGTGCTATATTTGTTCACAAAGCGGGTCTATACTAACAATTGTTCCAAGAGGAACAGTACCAATACACCACCGATCCTCACCTGACTGCGCGCAGCGGATCGGCCCACAAAACTATCACGATCCGCACAGAGAATAGGAGCAATATCATGTTTGGAATGATCCCCTTTGACCGCAATGAGCACAGTTTGTTTAACTACCTGGACGAGATGGAGCGCAGCTTCTGGAACGGGAGCATCTCCGACGCGATGCAGTTCCGCTGCGATGTACAGGACAGGGGCGACCACTATCTGATGGAGGCGGAGCTGCCCGGCTTCGAGTCCAAGGACATCAAGATCGACCTGGACGGCGATAAGCTGACGATCTCCGCCCAGCGTGACGAGAACGAAGAGAAGAAGGACGAGAACGGCTACCTGTTCCGGGAGCGCAAGTTCGGTTCCTTCAGCCGGAGCTTTGATGTGAGCGGCATCGACACCGACAAGGTCCACGCAAGCTGTAAAAACGGCGTGCTGGAGCTGGTGCTTCCCAAGAGGAGCGCCCGGCTGCCCGGCGCCCGCCGCATCGAGATCGCCGACCAATAAACAGAAAGAGCGGAGTCAGGTAAAACCTGACCCCGCTTTTTTATTCGGCGTAGTGATCCAGCTCCCGACCCGCCTCGTCATAGAGCTGATACAGCTCATAGTCTCCGGAGGCAATGCCGAAGAACACACGGCAGCCATCGAACTCCACCTTGTTCAGCTGGGTACCGCAGTAGTCGATGCGGTCCACCTCCTCGTCCAGGGCCACCGCCAGGACCGCGCACTTCTCCGGATCGTCCCGGTCATACCAGCTGATAAGCGCCTGGGAGCGCAGTTCGCCCGGCTCCGGCCGACCCACGGGCTCCAGCTTCAGCGAGCCGCTGCACCGGATCAGGCGGTAGAAGGGACCCTGTTTGCGGATCAGGGCGCCTTGGAGATGGCTTTGAGCCTCCTGGCTGCGGTAGAGGACCAGGGTGAGGCCGTCGTCCACCTCCTGCCGGGTGATCTCCTCCCCGACGGCAAAGGGGGCCGTGATACGGTCCAGCACCTGATCCACACTCCTGGGCTGGCGGAGGGCCCAGATGACCAGAAACAAGGCCGCCGTCAGCAGAACAGAGCAGGCCGCTGTCCGATGCCGCCGGTGGCGCAGCCGTTTTTTTAGGCCCTTCAGGGTCTGGGCGTCCTGCGCCTGCACATCCTGAAAGTCGGGAAGGCGCACAGGCTGACGCATCTCGTCCAGCTTGGCCTGACAGGTAGAACAGCTTGACAGGTGTTCCTCCACCAGATGCCGGGTGTCCTCCGACACCACATCGTCCACATAGAGGGGGAGCAGATCCCCCATCACATCACAGCTGATCTTACTCATTGCGTCACCTCCAAATGGTCTTGGATCTGTTTTTTGGCCCGGTGATAGGTCACTCTGGCCCAGCCGGGGCTTTTTCCGAAGAGCTGGCCGATCTTCTCAAAGGGCAGCTCCCCAAAGACCCGCAGGCTGAATACCTCTTTGTAAGGCTCCTTCATGGTGTGGAGGAACCGATGGATGAGAAATGCGCTCTCCCGGTCCATGAGCCGCTCCTCCAGGCTGATCTCCTGGGCGGGGCAGTCCTCATCCGGCTCCTCTCCGGAATATCGGGCCGCTGATCTACGCTCTGTATAGAAGGTGTTCCGGGCAATGGTAAAGAGCCAGGCACGAATGTCCCTGGAGCCGTCGAACTGGTCGATGGCCTTCAGAGCCTTGAAAAAGGATTCCTGGGTCAGCTCCTGGGCGGCGGCGCTGCTTCCGGTCAGGGCCAGGGAAAAGACATACACATCCCGAAAGTACAGCCGGTAGATCGCATCGAAGTCCACATTTCTCACCCCCTTCACCCTATTAACTCCGCAGCGGCCAAAACGTTACAAGAAAATTTGAATTTGACTGGTACAGCGGGGTAAAAGAAAACTCCTCATCCAAACGGATGAGGAGTTTTGATGGAGCGAGTGACGAGGCTCGAACTCGCTACCTCCACCTTGGCAAGGTG
>JAHHSB010000083.1 GCA_020025415.1 Oscillibacter sp.
GGTTGATTCTCTCTGGGACAAAAGTCTGAAACTTCTGCGGTGCCACCCAAATTGACGAAAAACTTGCCCGCTCAGCGACGTGCCATCACACGTCTTCCCTTGGTAACGAGGGAAAGGCCCTTCGCCTCCTACTAAGGGGAACGCCCGTTCAGCCCGCCCGTGGCAGTCCATTCAGCAAATTTGCCTCTGACGCGCTTGCGCTGTCCGCGGCTTGCAGGGAGAGACGGCCTTTGCCGACTCCTCTGCCTCATCAGTTTTCGATGTTAAATTTTTATAGAGCGCAACCGATTTTCCCGTCTGTCAAAACCAGAAATCAAGAAAATCCCGCCCCATGGGTCACCGGGGCGGAAAAAAGGCGCCCGGACAGTCGTCCGGGCGCCGGAAACTCAGCGCTGATACTCGAACTCGAAATCGTACAGCGACACGGTGTCTCCATCCTGAATGCCCAGCTCCTCCAGCCTCTGGAACAGCCCGGCTTCCCGCAGGGTCTTGTCGAAATACATACGGCTTTCGTAGTCGTTGAGATTCACGCTGCCCAGCAGCCGCTCCAGCCAGGGGCTCTCCACCAGCCAGGTGCCGTCGTCGGCCCGGCGGATCTGGGGCGGTACGCTGGTATCCACCACGGCGGGGCGGGAGATATACTCCGGCTCGAACACCTTCACCGGCGGCAGCACGGCCAGCGCCTGGGCCACCTGCCCCACCAGCTCCCGGGTGCCCTGATGGGCAGCGGCGGAGATCTCCACCAGGGAGAAGCCCAGGGCCTCCACATGGGCCCGCAGCCGATCCAAATTGTCGGAGCCGGGCTCCAGGATATCCACCTTGTTGGCGGCCACGATCTGGGGCCGCTCTGCCAGAGCGGGGCTGTACTGCTGAAGCTCTTCGTTGATGGCGTCAAAATCCTCCACCGGGTCCCGGCCCTCGCTGCCGGACACGTCCACCACGTGGACCAACAGGCGGCAGCGGTCGATGTGGCGCAGAAAGTCGTGGCCCAGGCCGGCGCCCTCGCTGGCCCCCTCGATGATGCCGGGGATATCGGCCATGACGAAGCTGACCCCCTCGTCTACCCAGACGACGCCTAGGTTGGGGAAGAGGGTGGTAAAGTGGTAGTTGGCGATCTTGGGCTGGGCCTTGGACACCACGGAGAGCAGCGTGGACTTGCCCACATTGGGGAAGCCCACCAGACCCACGTCCGCCAGGAGCTTGAGCTCCAGGATCACGTCGTGGCTCTCCCCGGGCAGGCCCGGCTTGGCAAAGCGAGGCACCTGACGGGTGGGGGTGGCGAAGTGGCTGTTGCCCCAGCCGCCCCGGCCGCCCCGGCACAGGACAAAGGGCTCAGAGTCAGAGAGGTCCTGGATGATCTCGTTGGTCTCCGCGTCCCGGACCAGGGTGCCCCGGGGGACCCGGATGACCAGATCGGCCCCGTCCTTGCCGGATTTCCGGGCGCCCTGCCCGTCCATGCCGTTGGGGGCCACATATTTGCGCTTGTAGCGGAAGTCCATCAGGGTGGACATGTTGTCGTCCACCTTCAGCACGATGGAGCCGCCCCGGCCCCCATCTCCGCCGTCGGGACCGCCGGCGGCCACGTATTTTTCCCGGTGGAAGGACACCACACCGTTGCCGCCGTTGCCGGCCTTGACGGTGATGCGGGCCTTGTCAATAAAAGAAGCTGCCATGGTTCTATCTCTCCATATTTCTAAAGATCGTATCGTGATCAAAGTATTTCCAGTTTCGTCTATTTTAACGAAGTTTTACCCCAGCGTCAAGACAAAACCACGAATATGCAGGAGCGGCCCCCGGCGCCCGGGGCCTGAAAAGACAAGAAAAGAGCCCCGACCTGCTGGCCGGAGCTCTTGTTCCAACGGATTACTGAGCCTCGTAAACAGAGACCTGCTTGCGGTCCTTGCCCTTGTGCTCAAAGCGCACCACGCCGTCGACAGTGGCGAACAGGGTGTCATCGGTGCCCTTGCCCACGTTCACGCCGGGGTGAATGTGGGTGCCGCGCTGACGCACCAGAATGTTGCCGGCCTTGACGACCTGACCGTCGGCACGCTTGGCGCCCAGACGCTTGGCGTTGGAGTCACGGCCGTTCTTGGTGGAGCCGCCGCCCTTTTTGTGGGCGAAAAACTGAAGACCAATATACAGCATAGTCGAGCCATCCTTTCTGATAAGATGTGGAGAGGAGGGAAGCATCAGCCCTCCAGGACTTCGATATAATCGGGGTACTCGTCATGGAGCTGGGCGAAATACACCATCAGCCCCGTCAGCAGCGCCTGACAGCAGTTCTCACCGGAAGGGGAGAGCCCGCCGGGCAGCCGCAGAGAAATGCAGGCGTCCTGTTCGCTCACCTTGACGGCGGCGGCCAGACCCAGCACGTCGTTGAGGGTGGTCTCCGTCAGGCGAATGGCGCTGGTGACGGCGGCGCACACAATATCGGACCCCTCTTCGGCGAAGCCGCTGTGTCCGCGGGAGTCAAAGCCGCTGATCCGGCTGCCCTCCACGTGGAAAGTGACAGTAGTCATACCTTAGACAGAGATCTTGGAGATCTCGACCTTGGTGTAGGGCTGACGATGGCCCTGAC
The DNA here is from genome assembly GCA_020025415.1 of Oscillibacter sp. Taxonomy (GTDB): domain Bacteria; phylum Bacillota; class Clostridia; order Oscillospirales; family Oscillospiraceae; genus Oscillibacter. The sequence continues at coordinate 2,579 of JAHHSB010000083.1, forward strand.
GCTTGCGGTAACCCTTCTTGGGATTGTACTTGAAGATACGGATCTTCTTGCCCTTGCCGTTCTTGACGATGGTGGCCTCCACGGAAGCGCCCTCCACAACGGGGGTGCCGAAGGTGGCCTTCTCGCCGTCGATGATGGCCAGGACCTGGTCAAACTTGACGGTGTCGCCGGCTTCCTGGTCCAGCTTCTCGATGTAGACCACGTCGCCCTCCGCGACCTTGTACTGCTTGCCGCCGGTAACAATAATAGCGTTCATTTCTTGTTTCAACTCCTTCATTTACGGGCTCGCTGTCGGGGGCGGCGCACGGGGCGCACTTCTAGACCCATTCAAAGCGGCTTACAAATTATATCAGTCGGAATCAAAAATGTCAACGGGGATTTGGAGAAAAAACCGGGAAAATCGAAAGAAATCCCGGCAAACCGCCGCCGGACACTCAATCCTCCAGGGGTTCCATCAATTCCAGAATGATCCCGTCGGGGTCTTTGAAATACAAAGCCTTGCTTTTGCCGAAGCCGGCGCCGGTAAAGTCGAATGTCTGGGGTGCGGACAGGCACTCCACCTGTTCCGCCAGCAGATGCTGATAAACCCGGTCAATGTCCTTCACCCGGAAGCAGATCTCCGAAATGGAGGGCTGGAAAAGGGAGGGGACTGCTGCCCCTGTTTCACCGTCCAAAAAGGCGATGAGCTCCACCGGCGGCGCCATGACGGCGTCGCTTCCGTTGAGATAGGCTACCCGCGCCCTGCAGCCGGGCCTGGCAAAGAGGGCCTCTGTTTCCGGCCCCTCCATGATCAGCTCGCCCTGGTAGCGCAGGCCCAGGATGTCCCGGTAAAAGTGCAGCGAGGCGTCCATGTCCCTGACGGTGATGCCCACATGCATGATTTCATGGATCATAACAGTCCTCCTCTCTGGCTTGAGAGCGCCTGCCGCGGCCCTCGATAGGCCAGCTTGTCCACTGTCCAGTCCTGGATCAGGTCGGCATAGAACCGGCAGACCTTGCGGCCGGTCTCCGCATCCAAATTGATGTAGTTGCCGCACTCCGCCGGGCTTTTGCCGGGCATTTCCCCCTGGAAGTCCGCTCCGGCGGCAAAGACCCGCTGGAGCAGGGCGATGGCCCCTTCCAGACTCAGCAGCCGCCCGTCGAAGAGAAAGTAAAAGCCGGTCTGGCAGCCCATGGGGCCGAAGTAGATTACGGCATCCTTCTCCGGGGCGTTGCGCAGCAGCGTGGCGATCAGATGTTCCGTGGAGTGGAGCTCGCTGTTGCTCAGCAGATCGCCGGTGTTGGGCTTTTTAAAGCGCAGGTCGAAGGTGACCACATCCCCGTCCCGGCGGGACAGATACAGCCCCGGCAGGAGCTTGTTGTGATCCACGGTAAAGCTGGCAATGCGTTCCATCTCAGCGTTCCTCCTTCTGCAATGCCAGGGCCAGGGGCAGCACGGCGCGTCCCAGCTGCTCCAGGGCCTGGTCGAAATTGAAATACTCCTCTGCCTGACGGTCGGAAAACAGGTGGTCAGACACGGACTTGAGCCCCACATAGCCCACGCCGTTGCGCAGGCAGACCTGGGCGATGGCGCAGCCCTCCATCTCCACCAGCAGGGGGTGGAAGGTGTCGGTAATCCCCTGGGCCCGCTCCCCCCGGACGGCGAACCAGTCCCCGGAGGCTACCCGGCCCGAGACGGCAGGGGTGCCCAATTTTTCCAGCAGCGCCAGACAGCGTGCCGGCTCCCAGCCGGGGAAGGCGATCTGGTTGACGGTGGAGACCAGGCCCACCGGGTCACCCACGGCGCTGGTGTCCACATCGTGCTGCACCAGATCCTCCGCCAGCACCAGCGTGCCAGTGGGCAGGTCCGTGCAGCAGCCCGCCACGCCGGCGTTGACGATCAGATCCACGCCGTATTTCAGGCACAGGATCTCCGCGGCCATGGCGGCGTTCACCTTGCCCACGCCCCCGGCACAGGCCACGATGCCCTCCGCCGGAGCATAGAAGGGGACGCCGGAGACCGTCTCCGCCGGCTGGAGCTCCCGGGCCCCGGGCAGGGCGTGGAACTCGGCGGGCATGGCAAATTGCAGTCCGATTTTCATGACAGGGTTTCCATCCTTTCCGGCGGGCCGGCAGGGGGCCGCCTTTGCGGAATTAAAAGGCAGTTTTCCGGGGCGGGCGTGGTTCGCTGCCCCGCTCTGCCCAGCATAGCACAGCCCTGCCGGGGAGCGCAAGGCCGGGGGCGGAAAAAACGGGAAGCAGGCCCGATAGGGCTGCTTCCCGTGGGAAAAACGCGCGATTACGCCTGCCCGTTGATCAGGGCGGCGGTATCCTTGGCGATCATCAGCTCCTCGTCGGTGGGGATGACCAGGATCCGCACCCGGGAGTTGCCGGCGGAGACGTCGATCTCCTCGCCGCAGACGTTGTTTTTCTGGGGGTCGATGCGGATGCCCATGCACTCCAGGCCAGAGGCGATCTCGTAGCGGACGGAGACGTCGTTCTCGCCGATACCGGCGGTAAAGATCACCGCGTCCACGCCGCCCATGGCGGCGGCGTAGGAGCCGATGTACTTTTTGATGTCATAGACGAAGGTATCCAGTGCCAGCTGGGCCCGAGCGTCGCCCTTCTGGGCGGCGGCGTGCAGGTCACGAAAGTCCGAGGAAACGCCGGAGAGGCCCTGCATGCCCGAGAGCTTGTTGAGAATGCCCACCATCCGGTCGATGGACAGCTGGTGCTTATCCATCAGGTACTGGAGGATGCCCGCATCCAGATCGCCGGCCCGGGTGCCCATGGGCACGCCGGCCAGGGGCGTGAAGCCCATGGAGGTATCGATGGATTTGCCGCCCTTGATGGCGGCCACAGAGCAGCCGTTGCCCAAATGGCAGGAGATGAGCTTCAGCTCCTCCAGCGGGCGGCCCAGCATCACCGCGGCCCGCTGAGACACATACTGGTGAGAGGTGCCGTGGAACCCGTAGCGCCGGACCTTGTCCCGGGTGTAAAACTCGTAGGGCAGGGCGTAAATAAACGCCTGGGGCGGCATGGTCTGATGGAACACCGTGTCGAACACTGCCACCATGGGCACGCCGGGCATTGCCTCCTGACAGGCGCGGATGCCGGTGATGTTGGCAGGATTGTGCAGCGGAGCCAGGGGGATGCAGGCCTCGATAGCCTGGATCACATCGTCATCGATCAGCACAGATTGCTGGAACGATTCGCCGCCATGCACTACCCGGTGACCCACGGCGTCAATCTCATCCATGGAGGAGATGACCCCGTTGACTGGGTCCACCAGCGCGTTGAGTGCGGTCTGAATGGCCACGGAGTGAGTAGGCAGGTTCACCTCCACCCCGCGCAGGATCTGCTTTCCTCTTACCTGGGGGCGGTAAGTAAATTTGCCGTCAATGCCGATTCGTTCGCACACGCCTTTGGCAAGCACATAACCGGTGTCGGGGTTCATCAGCTGATATTTCACGGAAGAACTACCT
>JAHHSB010000084.1 GCA_020025415.1 Oscillibacter sp.
GAAGGATTTTTCGTCGGCATCCGTGCGGATTGCCCGGGAGTGTCCGGGGATCGCCCTGCCGCTGCTGCCCCAGCTGATGCGGGATGGCAGATTTTGCAGCAGCGTCATCTTATCGCCTCCCGGAGGAGGAAAGACCACGCTGCTGCGGGATCTGGTGCGCTGCTTATCGGACGGGCTGGGTCCGGTGCCGCCCTGCCGGGTAGCGCTGGTGGACGAGCGCGGAGAGGTGGCGGTCCTTTACCGGGGGGAACCCCAGATGGATGTGGGAGGCCGGACGGACGTTCTGGACGGCTGCCCCAAGGCGCTGGGCATTCCGGTGCTGCTGCGGGCCATGAACCCGGAGGTCATCGCCGTGGATGAGGTGACGGTCCAGGAGGATCTGGAGGCCATGACCATGGCGGCCAACTGCGGCGTGAAGCTGCTGGCCACCATTCACGCTGCCAGCGTGGAGGAGCTTCAGCGCAAGCCGCTCTATGCCCGGCTGCTGGCCGCCGGTGTCTTTGACTTGGCGGTGTGTATTCACCGCCGGGAGGGTGTGCGGACCTACAAAGTGGAGGAGCTGCCATGCTGAGACTTTTCGGCTGCGCCATGATCTTTAGCGGCGGCGCGGCCGCCGCGGCCCTGCATGCACGAGCCAGTTTGCGGGAGGTGGAGGTCCTGGGGGCGATGTGCCATGTGCTGGGCTGCATGGAAAGCGAGATCCGGCTCAACCGAACGCCCTTGCCCCGTCTGCTGCTGAAGCTGAGCCTTCAAAGTGAGGGGGAACTGCGATACTTTTTGCAGACGGTGGGCAAGGAGGCGGCGGGGGATCGTTTCACCGTTGCGCTCTGGCGGCAAGCCTGCGGGCAGCTGCCCCTGGGAAATTATGAGCGGGGATTGATGGAGGAATTGGGAGACAAGCTCTCTGGGGATGAAGAAAGCCTTTGCCGGGCCCTTCACCTGACCCGGGAGCAGCTTTTGGCGGCCTATGACGAGCACAGGCGCACCCGGAGAGAAAAAGAACGGAGAAACGCGGCGGTGTGTCTGTCGGCCTCGGCATTTATCATGATCTTACTGCTGTGAGGGTGAATAAAGGATGGATGTGGATCTGATCTTTAAAATCGCGGCCATTGGAATCCTGGTGGCTGTGCTCAATCAGCTTTTGACCCGTTCCGGCAGAGAGGAGCAGGCGCTGATGACAACGCTGGCGGGTCTGGTGGTGGTGTTGATGATCATGGTGCAGGAGATCAGCCGCTTGTTTGAGCTGATCAAGACGCTGTTCCAGTTTTAAGATGGACACGCTGCTGCAGATCACGGCGGTGTGCGTGGTTTCGGCGCTGCTGATCGTCCTGCTCAAGCGGCTGCAGCCGGAAAACGCGCTGCTGATGACCCTGGCGGTCTCCCTGGCGGCATTCCTGCTTCTGGGGAGCTGTCTGGAAGAGGTATTGAAGTTCCTGGACGCCCTGGCCGAGAGCGCGGGGATTTCCGGGGAGCTGCTGGTCCCCTTGTACAAGGTGATGGGGATCGCGCTGGTGGTACGGATCGGCGGCAGCCTGTGCCGGGACGCCGGAGAGTCTGCTCTCTCGACGGTGATTGAAACAGCGGGGGCCGTCTGTGCCCTGTTGGCGGCGCTGCCGCTGTTTCAAACGGTATGGGAGCTGTTGGTGGAGCTGATGAAATGAAACGAATCTGCATATTATCCCTGCTGGCGATCCTGGTGCTGACAGGCTTTGCCGCGGCGGCGGAGCTGCCGGAAGAGCTGGAAGACGCCCTGCCCCGGCAGACGGCCCGCCTTTTGGAGGACACGGATACCACCAACAGCTCCGCTCTTGGAACGGGGCTGCGGGGAATTCTGGGAAAAACCGCTGCCAAGGCCGGCGAGGTCATTCGGGAACGGATGAAAGGCGCGGTCTGCGTACTTCTGGTGGTACTGCTGTGCGGCGTCATCGACGGATTCCAGCAGGGCTTCGGCGGGGGAGAGCTACGGCTGCTGCCCATGGTGGGCGCCCTGTCCATTACGCTGCTGACAGCGGGGAGCCTGGACACGCTCATCGGCCTGGGGGCGGAGACGATCGAGCAGCTCAGCGTTTTTTCCAAGGCGCTGCTGCCGGTGCTGGCCGCCGCTACCGCTGCCAGCGGAGCGATGAGCACCGCCACCGTGCAGCAGGTGGCTACGGTGCTTTTTGTGGATGTACTGATTACCCTGATCGATCAGCTGCTGCTGCCCATGATCTATTTGTACATTGGGGCTTTGACAGCGGGCACCATGCTGCCGGACAACCGTCTGGCCGGAATCGCCGAGATGCTGAAAAAGGTGCTGACCTGGCTTTTGAGCCTGGTACTGATGCTTTTCACCTTGTACTTATCCGTGGCCCATGTGATCTCCGGCACGGCGGACAGCGCTAAGATCAAGCTGACCAAGGCGGCCATCTCCGGCGCGGTGCCGGTGGTGGGCGGGATCATCTCGGAGGCGTCGGAAACGGTGCTGGCCGGGGCGGGACTGCTCAAAAGCTCCATCGGCCTGTTTGGGACGCTGGCCATTCTGGCCATCTGCGCCTATCCCTTTTTGCAGTTGGCGGTGCAGTACCTGCTCTATAAGCTGGCGGCGCTGCTGTGCGGCACGGTGGGCTCCGGCAGCCTTGGAAAATTGATCGACGGCTTGGGAGGTGCGTTTGGTATGGTGCTGGGCATGACCGGTGCCTGTGCGCTGCTGATCCTGATCTCGGTGTTGGCCTGTGTGGCGGCGGTGGTGCCATGATAGAGTGGATTCGCAGTTGGCTGATCACGGTGGTGGGGGCGGCGCTGCTGATCTCCGGGGCGGAGAGTCTGCTGCCGGCGGGGACGCTGCGGCGGACCGTTTCCCTGATCGGCGGGTTGATTTTGATGCTGACCATGCTGCGCCCGCTGCTGGGTTTGGATCTTTCCGGCCTGGAACTGGATACAGAGCCCTACGCCCAGGAGATCCAGCAGCAGCTGGAGGAACTGGAAGAAGGACAGGATGAAGAATTGGCCAAGCGCATAAGGGAACAGACCGAGGCATATATATTGGAACAAGCCTCGTCCCTGGGACTTGTGTGTGAGGTGGAGGTCACGCTGCAGGAAAAAGACGGCGTGCCCTATCCCTATGGAGTGACGCTTTGGTGCGGGCGGTCCCAGGCATTGGCGGAAGTGATTGCACGGGATCTGGATATTCCGGATGAAAGGCAGGTTTGGAATGACGTGGGCTAAAAATACAGAATGGCTGAAAAAGTTCTGGAAGCGCTATCGGTATGTGGCGCTGGTGATTCTGGCCGGCGCATTCATCCTGCTGCTCCCCACAGGCTCTGGCGGATCCGGGGAGACGGAAGGAACGAAGCGGCCGGCGGCGGCCGAAACGGGCAGGACTTTGGAACAGACCGAAGAGCGGATGCAGCAGATCCTCTCCCGGATCGAGGGCGTGGGCCAGCTGGAACTGATGCTGACCGTGGAAAGCGGGACAGCCAACACCCTGGCGGAGGATACGGAGCTGACTTACAGCGGTGCTGCGGCCGCACCGGATGATTACTCCCGAAGATCGGAGACGGTCATCGTATCGGGAGACGGCGGCGACGAGCCGGTGGTTACGGGAACGGCGGCTCCGGTTTACCGGGGGGCGCTGGTGGTTTGCGAAGGAGGAAACGACGCGGCGGTAAGACTGGCGGTGATCCAGGCAGTATCCGCCCTGACGGGCTTAAGCTCAGATCGGATTTCGGTGATTCAATGTCAATCGTAATTTGGAGGAGGAAGACTACCATGCGGAAAAATTGGAAACGAAGAGCCGTAGTTGCCACGATGGCGGTGCTGGTCTGTGCGGCGATGTACTTAAACTGGAAGTACACCGATCAGGCCGCGGATGCCGGAGAGGAAGTGGACGGCAAGATCCTGGGACAGTCCACGCTGGTCTCCGGCGTCGATGAAAGCGCCCAGCTGACGGATGAGGATGCGGTCAACACCGGGGACGATTACTTTGCCTCCGCCCGCCTGACCCGCCAGCAGGCCCGGGACAACGCTATCGCCTTGCTGCAGGAGGCGGCGGATGAGGAAGGAGCGGACTCCAGCGTCTGCAATCAGGCCTCCGAGGGGATCCAGGTGCTGGCTTCCTACACCCTGACGGAGTCCCAGATCGAGAATCTGGTGACCGCCAAGGGATATGCGGACTGCGTGGCTTTCATGAGCGATGACAGCATCAGCGTGGTAGTGGCCGCGGGGAACGGTGAGCTTACCGAGGAGGACGTGGCCAAGATCATGGACATTACCCGCACGGAAACCGGGTATTCGGCATCTTCCATCAAGATCATGCCCGCAAATTAACGGTTGTATTTTCAGCGCTTCTATGATAAAATACTAAAACACGAATGGATTCCAATCAGCACGCAGAGTGCAGATACTGCAGTAAGGAGCGCTTGAAATCATGGGTGAAAGTAAAGAATATCTGACGCTGACAGAAGAGACCGGGAATATCCATATCTCGGAAGAAGTTGTGGCGGCCATTGTGGTGGGCGCTGTGCGGGATGTGGAAGGAATTTCCGGTATGATGAATACCGTGGGCGGCAACGTGGCGGACCTGATGGGCAAGAAAAACCAGGCCAAGGGCGTGCGCGGCGTCAAGATCAATATGACCGAGCCAGCCATGGTGCTGGATCTGTATGTGACGGTCCGCTATGGCTATGCCATTCCCGAGGTGGCGGAAAATACTCAGAAGGCGGTGGCCTCTGCGGTGGAGGCCATGACCGGCTGCTCTGTAGGAGAAGTCAATGTTCATGTGGGCGGCGTGACCATTGCCTAAGGTAAAGAGAGAAAAGGACGTTTTGATTTATGGTTCGGAGTACGGCGAGAGAGATTGCAATTCATCTGTCCTATGAGCTGAGCTTTATCAATCAGCCCATAGACCAAATGCTGGATCAGCGCCTGACGGCGGAGAGATTTCAGACTCTGGCGGAGGAGGATTCTCTGTATGCGGAGTTTCCCAACGCCAAGCAGGAGGCGTATATCCGCAGCCTGGTAAAGGGCGTGGCGGAGCACGGGGCCGAGCTGGATCAGTATATTGCCCGGTATTCCGTGGGCTGGGATTTTGCCCGGATTCCTCTGGTGGCCTCGGCGATCATGCGGGTGGCCATGTATGAGATCCTCTATATGCCGGACATTCCCAACGGTGTTTCCATCAACGAGGCGGTGGAGATCGCCAAGAAGTACGAGACGCCGGAGACGGTAAAATTCATCAACGGGATCCTAGGCAGCTTTGTGCGCCGGGAGATTCCAAATTAAGACCAGGACAGAGCGGGACGCGGTGGCAGCCGCTGTCCGGCTCTGTTTTTTCTCCCCCGCCGGAAGGGGGAAGCGTGCTGACGAAAGAGGGGTTTGATGGAACGGCATATTTTTGGCGTGACGGAAGTCAACCAGCTGGTCAAGCTGCTGCTGGACAACGAGCCCATGCTCCAGAACATCGACGTGCGGGGAGAGCTGTCCAACTATAAGATCTATCCATCCGGGCACCACTACTTCACTCTGAAGGATGCGGAGGGGGCGCTGCGCTGTGTCATGTTCCGCTCCAGCGCCGGCAAGCTCCGCTTTCGGCCGGAGAACGGCATGAAGGTGGTGGCCCGGGGCCGGATCACAGTATTCCCCCGGGACGGGGCCTATCAGCTTTACTGCAATGCCCTGGAACCGGAGGGCGTGGGCGATCTGGCGGTGGCCTTCGAGCAGCTTAAGGCCAAGCTCTTGGCCGAGGGACTTTTTGACAAGGCCCATAAAAAGCCGCTACCCCCGTATCCGGAGCGGATCGCTGTGATCACCTCCTCCGCCGGCGCGGCGGTGCATGACATGATCCGCATCCTCCGCCGGCGCTATCCCCTGGCGAAGGTGGTCCTCCTGCCCGTCCGGGTGCAGGGGGCGGAGGCACCGCCGGAGATTGTGGGGGCCATTCGCTACGCCAACCGCTGGAAGGTGGGAGATCTGATCTCCCACCTTCCAGCGGTTGGCGTAGCGAATGG
>JAHHSB010000085.1 GCA_020025415.1 Oscillibacter sp.
AGCCCGGCGGAAGGCGCTGATAAACAGCGGAACCAGCAGCGGGATCATGGCCCGGGCCTTATGCAGCAGGCTGCCGCTTTCAAAGTCCGCACCCCGGGCCTTTTGGGCGGACATGATCTTATCCGTCTCCTCGATCAGGGTGGGGATAAAGCGCAGGGCGATAGCCATGATCATGGCCAGCTCATGCACCGGCACATGGATCTTGTTCAGGGGGCTGAGCATCCGCTCCAGTCCGTCGGTCAAGCGGATGGGGCTGGTGGTATAGGTCAAAAGGAACGTACCGGTAATGAGCAGCATGATCCGCAGGACCATGAATACCGCCGCCTGCAGGCCCTGTTTGCTGATGTGGATAATCCAAAAGTCAAACAGAGGCTCTCCCTTGGTAAAAAGCAGGTTCAAAAGGGCGGTAAAGACAATGATGATCAGCACCGGCCGCAATCCCCGCAGCAGCGCCCGGGCGCCCACCCGGGAGATCCCGGCACACAGGGCCAAAACCAGAATTACCGCAGCGTAGGATACCACAAACTCGGCAGAAAACAGCGCCGCGATATACAAAATGACCAACAGGATCTTGGTCCGTGGGTCCAAGCGATGGGCCACCGTATTTCCTGGGAAATACTGGCCCAGGGTAATGTCCTTCAGCATGAGGCCCCTCCCTTCCGGAGGTCCAGCAGCTGGCGCTGCAGGTCCTCTACGGTGTAGACCGCCGGGTCGATGGGCAGCCCCTTGTCATGGAGCCGCCGGGCCACATGGGTGATCTGGGGCACGTCCAGCCCCGCCGCCAGCAGCTCCTCCGCCCGGGCAAACACCTCTCCCGGGGTGCCGCTCATCAAAATCCTGGAGGATTTGAGCACCAGCAGCCGGTCCACACTCCGGGCGATCTCGTCCATGCTGTGGCTCACCAAGATAACGGTGCCGCCCCGGTTGCGGTGATAGTCCCGGATATTGGCCAGCAGATTCTCCCGGCCCGCCGGGTCCAGCCCGGCGGTGGGCTCGTCCAGCACCAGGATCCGGGGCCGCATGGCCAGCACCCCCGCCAGGGCCACCCGGCGCTTTTGGCCGCCGGAGAGCTCAAAAGGAGACTTGTCCAGGGTCTGGCTGCTCAGTCCCACCAGCTTGGCGGCCTCCCGCACGCAGTGGTCCAGTTCCTCCCCGCTCAGGCCCATGTTGGTGGGGCCAAAGGCAATATCCTTATAAACAGTTTCCTCAAAAAGCTGATACTCCGGGTACTGGAATACCAGTCCCACCTGAAAGCGCACGTCCCGGATCTTTTTGGGCTCGGCCCAGATGTCCTTCCCCTCCAGCAAAATTCGGCCGGAGCTGGGGCGCAGCAGCCCGTTGAGATGCTGGATCAGGGTAGATTTGCCTGATCCGGTATGGCCGATCACGCCCAAAAACTCCCCATCAGCCACGGTGAAGCTCACATCCTCCACCGCACTGCGCTGGAAGGGCGTACCCACACCGTACGTATGGGTCAGATGTTCTACTTGTAAAATTGGTTTCACTGGCCCTCTGTCCCTTTCGATGATGATGTCATGGCCGCCGCCACCGCGTCGGCACACTCCTCCACGCTCAGCGCGTCCAGGGGGAGGTCCATCCCCTCCTGACGCAGGCCGTAGAGCAGGCTCACCGTGTCCGGCACTGTCAGCCCCATGGACCAGAGCTTCTCCGGCTGGGAGAAGATCTCCCGGGGCGTACCGTCCATTACCGGCCGGCCTTCGTCCATGACAATCACCCGGTCGGCCCCCTCCGCCTCGTTCATGTGGTGGGTGATGAGCACCACCGTGATGCCCTTTTCCCGGTTGAGTCGGTGCACGGTGCTCAGCACCTCCGCCCGGCCCACCGGGTCCAGCATGGCCGTGGCCTCGTCCAGCACGATGCACGCCGGCTCCATGGCGATGACTCCGGCGATTGCGATGCGCTGCTTTTGGCCGCCGGAGAGCAAATGAGGCGCGTGCTGAACAAACTGGCTCATGCCCACCGCCGCCAGGGCGTCATCCACTCGGCGGCGGATCTCCTCCGACGGGACGCCCAGGTTCTCCGGAGCAAATGCCACGTCCTCTTCCACCACGTTGGCCACGATCTGGTTGTCCGGGTTCTGGAACACCATACGCACCCGGCGGCGAATCTCCAGCAGCAGTTCCTCATCTCGGGTGTCCATGCCATCCACCAGCACCTGGCCTCCGGATGGAAGCAAAATGGCGTTCATGGATTTGGCTAGGGTGGATTTCCCGGAGCCGTTATGCCCCAGTACCACCACGAAACTCCCCCGCTCAATGGAGAGGGTAACCCCCCGCAGAGCCTGGGTCTCAGGCTCCCCCGCCCGGGCGGGATAGGCAAAGCACAGCGCCCGGGTCTCGATCATATTTGACATTTCTTGCCTTCCCTTCCGCCGCGCTTACTCGCTGAACCACCGGCCGGTGGCGCCGCAGGGCAGGGCCAGGCCCGTCTCCGTCACGGGCAGGCCCAGCTCGCCCCAGGTGCACTTGCCGCCGAATTTTTCCATCACCAGCATATGCAGCAGGTACCCCAGCACCGAGGGGGCCAGCCCCGTGGTGTAGGAGTTGATGATCACAAACAAGGGCTTGTCCGACAGCACCCCGGCACAGAGCTTTACAAAGGGATACAGGTTCTCCTCCAGCTTCCAGACCTCGCCGCCTGGACCCCGGCCATAGCTGGGCGGGTCCATGATGATGGCGTCATAGGTCTTGCCCCGACGGATCTCCCGCTCCACGAACTTGGCGCAGTCGTCCACGATCCAGCGGATGGGCGCCTCCTCCAGCCCGGAGAGGCGGGCATTTTCCCGGGCCCAGGAGACCATGCCCCTGGCCGCGTCCACATGGCAGACGCTGGCCCCCGCCTTGGCGCAGGCCACCGTGGCTCCGCCGGTGTAGGCGAACAGGTTTAAAACCCGGATGGGCCGCCCGGCGGAGCGGATCTTCTCCATAGCGAAATCCCAGTTCACCGCCTGCTCGGGGAAGAGGCCCGTGTGCTTGAAATTCATGGGCTTGACCTGGAACGTCAGCTCCCCATAGCGGATCTGCCAGCTCTCCGGCAGGGCCTTTTTCTCCCAATGTCCGCCGCCGGACTGGGCGCGCAGATACCGGCCCCCCGCCCGTTTCCAGGCCGGGTTGCGGTGGGGGCTCTCCCAGATGGCCTGGGGGTCCGGCCGGACCAGGATCTGATCCTTCCAACGCTCCAGCTTCTCTCCGCCGCCGCAGTCCAGCAGCTCATAATCCTGCCATTTATCCGCAATCCACACGACTGATTCCTCCGTCACTTCTTGGTATAACAAATCAAATTATTATACCGCGAAAGCCGCTGTGCGTCAACCAAAAAGCCACCAGAGTCCCGGGACTGCAGGCACAAAAAAGCGGGCCGCCCTGTGGGTCGGCCCGCTTTTTTCTCTTGGGGATCTCCGGCGCTTACACGCCCACCGGTTCTTTTGCTTCCTCCTCTGCGGGGGAGACGACGCTCTCCTCCGGGTCTGGCTTGGGCAGCCGCTCCCAAGCCACCGCCAGCATCAGCTTGATGCGGTTTTCCTGGTTGACTCGAGTGGCGCTGGGATCATAGTCGATGGGGGTGATATTGGCCTGGGGATACAGCTCCCGCAGCTTGTTGATCATGCCCTTGCCGCAGATATGGTTGGGCAGGCAGCCGAAGGGCTGGGCGCAGACGATGTTCTCATAGCCCGACTGGATCAGCTCGATCATCTCGGCGGTGAGCAGCCAGCCCTCGCCCATCTTGTCGCCCTTGCCGATGATGCCATCGGGCAGCTTGGAAAGTTCGCTGAAGGGCAGCGGCGCATGGAAGCCGTTTTCTTTCAGCACCCGGATCATCACCTTCTCCATGCCCGCAATATAGCCCAGAATTAGTCCGGAGACATGCTTTTCCAGGAAGGAGCCGCCATAGAGCCGGGCGGTCTCAGAGGGATTGTAGGCGCAGTACTGCAAAAAGCCCATCAGGCCAGGGATGTTCACCTCGCAGTCCTGCTCGGCCAGGAATTTTTCCAGGTCGTTGTTGCCCAGGGGAGAGTATTTCACATAGATCTCCCCCACCACGCCCACTTTCACCTTGGGCACCCGCTTGACGGGGATGGCAGCAAAGTCCGCCGCGATCTTGGGCATGGCGGCCTTGATCTCCCGGTTGCTGAAGCCCCGGTTTTCCCGCACCCAGCCGCAGATGGTATCCAGCCACTGCTCCTGCAGCCGGGCGGCGGCGCCGTGCTCCAGCTCATAAGGGGCGGTCTGGGCCTTCAAGGTCACCAGCAGGTCGCCGTAATAGATGGCCGCCAGAGCCTGGTGCATGAAGTGCAGGGTCATGGGCATGCTGCTCTCCTTCTCCAGGCCGGAGAAGTTCAGGCTCAGCACCGGGATCTGGCCGAAGCCGGCCTTTACCAGCGCCTTGCGCAGCAGGTAGATATAGTTGGAGGCCCGGCAACCGCCGCCAGTCTGGGTGATGATCAAGGCAGTGTGGTCCAGGTCGTACTGGCCGGACTGGAGAGCATCGAGAAACTGACCGATGACCAGCAGGGCCGGATAGCAGGTGTCATTATGGACGTACTTCAGGCCCAGCTCCGCCACCTGGTTGCCGCAGTTGCCCAGCAGCTCGCACTGGTAGCCCTGCTGCTCCATGGCCGCAGCCAGGATCCGGAACTGCACGGGGGCCATGTTGGGGATCAGGATCTTATGGGTCGCCTTCATCTCCGGCGTAAACTTAGGGTAATTCTGTTCCAGCATCAGTTTCCTCCCTTCCCTTGCTGTTCTTCCTCCCGCTCTTCCAGAGCGGCCAGAAGGCTGCGCAGACGGATCAGCACGGCGCCCAGGTTGGTGATCTCGTCGATCTTCAGCTGGGTATAGAGCTTGCCGCCCGCCTGCAGGATCTCCCGGGTCTCATCGGTGGTGATGGCGTCCACGCCGCAGCCAAAGCTCACCAGCTGCACCAGGTCCATATCGGGCTGAGAGCAGCAGTATTTAGCGGCGGCATAGAGCCGGGAGTGATAGGTCCACTGGTTAAGGACGGTGGTGGGGAACTTCTCAACCCGGTTGGAAATGGAGTCCTCGGTGATCACCGCCGCCCCGGCTCGGGTGATCAGCGTATCGATGCCGTGGTTAATCTCCGGATCCACGTGATAGGGCCGGCCGGCCAACACGATGATGCGCCGTCCCTCCGCCCGGGCCTGCCGGATCACCCGCTCCCCCTCTTTGCGGATAAGGGCCATATGATTGGCGTACTCGGCATAGGCAGCGTCGGCGGCCTCCTTTACCTCCCGCCGGGAGATGCCGGGAAAGTACTTGCCCAGGATCTTGTGGATCTTGCGGACAAAGTCCTTGGGTCGGTGAAGGCCCACATAGTCGTAGATGAAGGTGGTACCCTCCAGCTCCGGGCAGTTGCCGGCGATGACCTCGGGGTAATAGGCCACCACGGGGCAGTTATAGTTGTTCTGACCCAGCCCCTCGTCCAGGTTATAGGTCATGCAGGGGTAGAAGATGGCGTCCAGCCCCATTTTGCTCAGGGCCAGGATATGGCCGTGGGTCAGCTTGGCCGGGAAGCAGGCAGTATCCGAAGGGATGGTGCCCTGGCCGGACTGGTACAGCTCCCGGGTGGACACGGGGCTGTGATAGACCGCGAAGCCCAGCTTGGTAAAAAAGGCGTACCAGAACGGATACAGCTCCCACAGATTCAGGCACAGTGGCAGACCGATCTTCCCCCGGCGGCCGGGCTGCGGCTTATAGCTCAAAATCAGCTTGCGCTTGAACTCGTACAGGTTCTCCCCCCCGGTCTCCGCCTTGCCGGTGATGGGCCGGTCGCAGCGGTTGCCGCTGATAAAGACCTGCCCGTCGGAGAAGGTGTTCACCGTCAGCTGGCAGTGGTTGCCGCAGCGGTTGCAGATCTCGCTGCGGGTCTCGTGCGTAAAGTTCTC
>JAHHSB010000086.1 GCA_020025415.1 Oscillibacter sp.
ACCTGAGCCACAAGGACGCCATGCGCGAGATCAAGGCCAAGGAGGCCGCCGGCGTGCGAATCAAGTAAGCTCTTGTATCCCTGCCATTGATGATGCGGGGCGGGCAGACGCCCGCCCCGCTTTTTTGTTTTCCCTATGGAATTTCCGGGCCAGACGCCCGGAGACGGAAAGATGGCTTTATGCCCATTCGTGCCCACACCCCCGGCGGAACCGGACGCCGAGCTGCGGCACTGCACAACCATCTGATGGAAAAGGAGTTGATCTGAATGAACACCATTGCCGCCATTGCCACCGCCGCCGTCCCCTCTGCCATCGGGGTAGTGCGGGTCTCCGGCCCGGACTGCTTCGCCGTGTGTGAGGCGGTGTTCCGCGCCCCCGGCAGCAAGTCCTTTGCCGCCCTGGAGCCCCGGAAGATGGTGCTGGGGGACGTGCTGGATGCCCAGGGCCGGGTACTGGATCACGGCCTGGCCGTCCGCTTTCCCGCCCCTCACAGCTACACCGGGGAGGACTGCGCCGAGTTCCACTGCCACGGCTCCCCCATTGTGCTCCAGGAGCTGCTTGACGCCCTGTTCGCCGCCGGGGCCCGGCAGGCCCGGGCCGGGGAATTCACCCGGCGGGCCTTTTTGAACGGGCAGCTGGACCTGACGGAGGCGGAGGCCGTGATCGATCTGATCGAGGCAGAGACCGCCGCCGCGGCCCGGAACGCCGCCGGGCAGCTCTCCGGCTCGCTGCGCCGGGAGACCGAGGGGCTCTACCAGTCCCTGCTGGATCTGTCGGCCCAGTTTTACGCCGTGGTGGACTATCCCGATGAGGATATCGAGGATCTGGGCCCGGCGGAGATCCGGCGGGTGCTGACGGACGCGGAGGCCCGCCTCTCCGCCCTGCTGGCCACCTGCGCCCGGGGCCGGATCCTGAAATCCGGCGTGGCCACGGCCATTGTGGGCCGGCCCAACGCGGGCAAGTCCTCCCTTTTGAACGCCCTAGCGGGCTATGACCGCTGCCTGGTCACCAACATTCCCGGCACCACCCGGGACACGGTGGAGGAATCCGTGGTCTGCGGCGGGGTGCGGCTGCGGCTGATCGACACCGCCGGCATCCGGGAGACGGAGGACACGGTGGAGCGGCTGGGGGTAGAGCGCTCCCGCCGGGCCATCGAGTCGGCAGAGCTGGTGATCGTCCTCATAGACAGCGGGGATCTGCACTGCGGCCCCCTCTGCGACGAGGATCAGGAGATCCTGGCCCTGGCCCAGAAGGCCCCCCACTATCTCATCGCCGCCAGCAAAAGCGACCTGCGCCCGGCCGGGCATTGCAGCATTATCCAGCTGCCCCAGGGCGCCCGGGAGCCGGAGGCCTTCCTCTCCCTCAGCTCTGTGGCCCCCGACGGGCTGCGCCTGCTGGAGGAGACGGTGGCGGAGATCTTCCCCGAGGGGGAGGCAGGCGCCGCCACCATCCTGACCAACGCCCGGCAGGAAGAGGCCGCGTCCCGGGCTCGGGACGCGGTGGTCCGGGCCCAGGGCTCCCTGGACGCCGGGCTAACCCCCGACGCCGCCCTGGCAGACGTGGAGGACGCCCTCTCCGCCCTGGGCGAGCTCACCGGCCGGACGGTGCGAGAGGATCTGGTGGACCGGATCTTCGCCCGCTTCTGTGTGGGAAAATAAGTCCCCGGCAGAGCTGGATCTCATCGGTGTTTCCCGAAAACGCGGTTTACAAAACCAGATTCCCGTGGTATGCTTTTTCTGGAATCTTCTGCATAAACGCCGGATAAAGGAGTGAGCTGATGTCTGATTTGACCAACCAGCGGGAACGCCTGCACACCCAGCGTCCCACCCCGTGGGAGCAGCTGCCGGATTTCCCCCTCTACATGGATCAGATGCTGTCCTACATGGATCGGCAGCTGATCCGCTTTGACGGGGATGGCGGGCTCACCGCCGCCATGGTGAACAATTATACAAAAAGCGGCCTGGTCCCCCGGGCCGACGGAAAAAAATACACCCGCAGCCATCTGGCCTATCTGACGGCGGTGTGCGTGCTCAAGCAGGTGCTCTCCACCAAGGATATCGCCCTGGTGCTGGACGCCCAGCGAGCCCAGGGGGACCTGCCGGAGCGCTACGCCTCCTTCTGCGCCAGCCTGGATCGGGCGCTGAATCTGATGGGCGACATGATGGAGGGCTATCCCTCCGAGGGGGATGCCGCCGACGCAGCCGTGCATTTTGCCCTGCTGTCCTATGCCGCGGGGCTGGCCAGCAGCCGCTATGTCCAGCTGCTGCGGGAGAAACGGCAGTCCACCGCTGAAAGCACGGAAAAAAAGCCCCGGGACAAGCGCCGCGCTGCCCGGACGGAAAAGGAGAATGCCTGATGCGAGAGTATGTGATTATGACCGACAGCTGCTGCGATCTGCCCGCCGAACTGGCCCAGGAGCTGGAGCTGGATGTGATTCCTCTGAGCCTGACCATGGGGGATCAGGAATATTTCAACTATCTGGACGGCCGGGCCCTGGCCTTCCCGGATTTTTACGCCCGGCTGCGGGGCGGCGAGCTGGCCACCACCTCCGCGGTGAATGTGGGCACCTTTGAGGCCCGGATGCGCGCGCTGCTGGAGCAGGGAAAGGACCTTCTT
Source organism: Oscillibacter sp. (assembly GCA_020025415.1). Classification (GTDB taxonomy): domain Bacteria; phylum Bacillota; class Clostridia; order Oscillospirales; family Oscillospiraceae; genus Oscillibacter. Next base: position 2,617 of record JAHHSB010000086.1, read on the forward strand.
TGCATCCACTTCTCCTCCGGTCTCTCCACTACCTATCAGTCCGCCTGCATCGCCGCCGAGGAGATGAAAAAAGAGTTCCCCGATGCCACCATCGAAACCGTGGACAGTTTGTCCGCCTCCGGCGGCCAGGGCCTGCTGGTGTACCTGTGCGCCCTGGAAAAGCGCAAGGGCAAGTCCCTGGAGGAGGTTCGGGTCTTTGCCGAGCAGACCCGCCCCCACCTGTGCCACTGGTTCACGGTGGATGATCTGGGCCACCTCAAGCGGGGCGGCCGAATCAGCTCCGCTACCGCCCTGTTCGGCACCATGCTCTCCATCAAGCCGGTGATGCACGTGGACGACAGCGGCCACCTGATCCCCGTTTCCAAGGCCCGGGGCCGGAAGGCCTCCCTGACGGCCCTGGTGGACCAGATGGAGCAAAGCGCCATTCACCCCGAGAGCCAGACCGTGTTCATTACCCACGGCGACTGCGAAGATGACGCCCGCTTTGTGGCCGGCGAGATCCGCCGGCGCATGGGCACCCAAGATATCCGCATCAGCTATGTGGGCCCGGTGATCGGAAACCACTCCGGTCCGGGCACGGTGGCGTTGTTCTTCCTGGGAAAGGAGCGCTGAGCCCCATGAAATGGCTGGAGGTGCATATTGACACCCATCACGCCGGGCTGGAGACGGTGGAGGCCTTCCTCTCCGCCCAGGGCATCGACAATCTGGTGATCGACGACGAGGGCGAGTTCCAGGACTTCCTGGAAAACAACCGCCAATACTGGGACTATGTGGACGAAGAGCTGCTCCAGCGGGAGCGGGGCCGCTCCCGCATCAGTTTTTACCTGGAGGCCAATGAAGCGGGCTTTGCCCAGCTGGGCCAGGTGCGCATCGCCCTGTCCGAATTCCGCAAGGCCCATCCCGAGTGCGGCAGCTGCCTTTTAACCCTGGACGATCTGGACAACGCCGACTGGGAAAACAACTGGAAGCAGTACTATAAGCCCCTGGCCATCGGGGAGCGGCTGCTGGTGATCCCCGAGTGGGAGCAGGCCGATCCGGGCGAGCGGGTGAGCCTGATCCTCAACCCGGGGCTGACCTTCGGTACCGGCGGCCACGCCACCACCCAGCTGTGCCTGACGGCGCTGGAGCGGGAGATCCACGGCGGCGAGACGCTGCTGGACTTAGGCTGCGGCAGCGGCATTTTGTCCATCGCCGGGCTGAAGCTGGGCGCCAAGCGGGCCGTGGCCGTGGATATTGACGACAAGTGCCTGGACGTGGCCTGGGAAAACGCCGGGCTCAACGGCATCGACCGGACGTCCTATGACGTGCGGGTGGGCGACGTGCTTTCCGACCCGGCCCTTACCGCCGATCTGGAGGGACAGTGCGATCTGGTGGTTGCCAACATCGTAGCCGATGTGATTTTGGCCCTGGCGCCCAATGTAAGGCGCTTCCTGAAACCCGGCGGCAAGTTCCTCTGCTCCGGCATCATCGACGACCGGGCGGAGGAGGTGGCCGGCGGCCTGCGCCAGGCGGGCTGGGCCATCCTCTCCTCCGCCGACGAGGCCGGCTGGTTTTCCTATCTGTGCCAATAAAGCAGTCCCCTTCCCGCCCCGGCGGCCGGATTGCAAGAAAAAACTCCTCCGCTTTGGCGGAGGAGTTTTTTGTGTCTCCCCAGCCCGCCCCGCTTTTTTGCCGGACAGCGGCGGGATCCGACACATTTCCACCAGGCAGGTCTGTACAATGGAGAAAAAGGGGGTACGAAAATGGACGGGGAACACAGAAAAAACAAGCAGGTTTTGGAACTGCCGGTGGATGCGCTGCGGCCCAACCCCGCTCAGCCCCGGAGAATGTTTGACTCCCAGGGGCTGGAGGAACTGGCCGACTCCATCCGCCGCCATGGGATCCTGCAGCCCCTGACAGTGCGCCCCAGCCCCGATGGGAACTGGGAGCTGGTGGCCGGGGAACGGCGGCTGCGGGCCGCCAAGCTGGCGGGGCTTAAAACCGTGCCCTGCCTGCCGGCGGAGGCGGACGACACCCAGTCTGCCCTGCTGGCCCTGGTAGAAAACCTCCAGCGCAAGGATCTGCACTATCTGGAGGAGGCGGCGGCCCTGGCCGCTTTTCTCCACCGCAGCGGTATGACCCAGGAGGAGACCGCCCGGCAGCTGGGCTACTCTCCCTCCGCCCTGGCCAACAAGCTGCGGCTGCTGCGCCTGTCCCCGGCGTGCGCGGACCTTCTGGTGCGCAGCGGCCTTTCCGAGCGCCACGCCCGGGCGCTACTGCGGCTCCAGGACGAGGGCGAGCGCCTGGCCGCCCTGCAGCATATCATCGCCGGGGAGCTGAACGTGGCCCAGACCGAGCAGTACATCGAGCGGCGGCTCCACACCCTGCAGACCACCCCGCCACGGCGGCGGACCTACATCATCAAGGATGTGCGCCTGTTCCTCAACAGCGTGGACCGGGGGCTGCGGCTCATCCGGGACGCAGGCATCGACGCCAAGGGCAGCCGGGAGGAAACGGAGGACACCATCGTTTTGACCATCCGCATTCCCAAGCACGGACACGCCCCCGCTGATACCCCCCTGTAACGGGATTGTAACCCAATCCTCCAAAAGATATGCTATAGTAAATACCGTACAGCCTGGCTTTTCCGGCTGGTCCGTAAACTGGATTTTGGAGGAACACGCTATGGAACTTACCGCTTCAGGTCCGGCAGTCCGTTCGAGGAAAAAGACTGCCCTGATTGTTGGGATCGCAGTTGCGCTCCTGGCGGCGGCATACGTCGCGCTGTGCGTGGTGGCCTCCGGCAGAACCGTATTCTTCCCCCATACCATGGTCAGCGGTGTGGACGTGGGCGGCATGACCGCCCAGGAGGCGGCAGACGCCGTGGCCGAAGCCCTGGCTGACGCCGGCTGCACCATCACCGTCGCCGGCGAAGGCGAACAGCCCTCGCTCAGCGTGTCCTATGCCCAGCTGGGGCTGGAAAATTCTTCCTGCAGCGTGTGGGAGCTGGAATCTCTCTACGCCCGCCAGACCTCTGGGAACCTGGCCACCTCCGGCGCCCGGTTTTTAGCCAGCCTGTTTTCCTCTCCCAGCTACAACCTGGAGCCGGTGTGGGATGAGACCCGCTTTTCCGCCCAGGTAGAGGCCCTGGCCCAGGAGCTTTCCGTGGAGCCCCAGGATTGCAGCTATACCCTGGAAGACGACCGGATTGCCATCACCGTGGCCCAG
>JAHHSB010000087.1 GCA_020025415.1 Oscillibacter sp.
GTATGGGTCTCCCACCAGGTCTGCGCCTCACCCCGGAGCAGCAGCAGCCCCAGCTGGGTCACGGCACCGCCGGCAAGCAGAAGCGTCAACGGGAGGGAGGGCGCGTCGGCCAGTGCGGTTAAAGACAGGATGACGGCCAGTATGGCGCAGACCAGGAACTGCCGGGAGCGGCCGTCCTGAAAGGCAAAAGACGAGGTCTTAAAAAAGGCCAGCACCAGGAAGGTCAGAGCCAGCAGCTGGGGATAATAGGCCTCCAGCGCGGGATTGACGGAATGGGTGCGGTAGACGATCACCAGCAGCAACACCCAGAACACCACAGGTACCAGCAAAAAGTTGGCGGGGAAGGGGCTGAGCGGAGAGAGCTGGCCGCCGGTCAGCAGATGCCGCCGGGCGGCGCTGGCCACCGGCAGCAGGCAGCCCGCCGACAACAGGGCAAAGCCGCCCAGCAGCACATCCGCGCTAGAGCGGGACTGGGTCAGGGCCTGATAGATCTGCACCGCGCCGCCGGCGAAACACAAAAAGATGCCGCAGACCACCACCGTGGCCCCTAAGGGAGCTGCGGAGAAAAAGCAATCCCCAAAGACCCGCCCGGCGGGCTGCCGCTTTTCTGGGAAGCGGCTGGCGGCTGCCACCGCGGCCACGGCCAGCGCCAGTAGCAAAATGAGCAGCAGCGCGGCATAGAGATTGCCGGCAATGGGCAGGCCCGTGTCGGCTTCAAAGCCCGTCTGATTCTGCATCAGACGCACGCCGGCACACAGCGCCCCGCCCACCAGGGCCAAAGCGGGATAAAACAGATAGGGAATACGTTTTTTCATCAAACCAGCACCTTTTCGGGAAGGAATTCCGGGGAAACAGAATTTAGTATATCACACCCGCACAATTTTGTCTATGCAACATGTTTGTGATAGAATGGGCATACATTGCTGGTGAGGCTGTCCCACAGTTTCCAAAAGAACAGAGAGGAACCAGAGATCCATGAAACAATATCTAAGAACATCGGCATTGCTGCTGGCGGTGTTGTTTTTGATGCCCCTGGCCACCGTGACGGTGATCCGCACCCAGGAGAAGGCGGGGCAGCAGGAGCCGGAGGAGATCCAGATCCTGCCGCCCGGGGAAAATGACTCTGCCGTGACCATTCGGGTGCTTCAGGGAGAGACGGTCGCGGAGATGAGCATGAGCGACTATCTGCAGTGCGTGCTGCGGGCGGAGATGCCGGCCTCGTTCGAGCAGCAGGCGCTGTGCGCCCAGGCCGTGGCGGCCCGAACCTACACATATTATAAGCTCAGCGCAGGGGGGAACCATGGAGATACGGCCGATATCTGTGCCGATTCTACCTGCTGCCAGGCATTCTTGTCCAAGGAGGCGGCCATGAACAACTGGGGAGACCAGGCGGAGTACTACGAGGCCAAGATCGAAAACGCGGTGGCCGCCACCGACGGGCAGACCATCCTCTATGACAGACAACCGATCCTGGCGGTGTTCCACTCCTCCTCTGCCGGACAGACCAAAAGATCCGGAGACGTCTGGACCCAGGACCTGCCCTATCTCCAGAGCGTCACCAGCCCGGAAAAGGGGGCGGAGATCCCCAATTATTACAGCCGGGCAGAGTTCACGCCCCAGGAGTTCAAGAAGATTTTCCTGGCTGCTCAGCCGGATGCGGACCTGTCGGGCAGCGCCGCCGGCTGGGTACGGGACCTGATCGTTTCCGATGGGGGAAACGTGGAGAGTGTATGCGTGGGGGGCGTCACCGTCCGGGGATCGGAAATGCGCACGCTGTATTCTCTGCGCTCGGCCACCTTTGAACTGGAGACCGGAGACGACGGCTTTGTGTTCTATGTGTCGGGCTACGGGCACGGCGTGGGCATGAGCCAGTACGGAGCCAACGAGATGGCCAAGGAGGGCAGCGACTGGCGGGAGATCATCGAGCATTACTATACCGGGGTGGAGATCGGAACCTGGTCCATGGGAACGGGTTAAAAACTTTACAAGCCCGGTAAAATTATGATAATATAATAAAAATTTTTAGAGACCCATAGAGGAAGAAACACCCAGGCCTCAAGGAGGGAAGGAGGGCGGAACATGAAGAAGAAAATAGGGGCTGCGATCCTGGTGCTGGTCCTGGTGGCCCAGCTGCTGAGCCTGCCTTCCGCCGCGGCCGAGCAGGTGTATTTCACCGCCGTCAACGAGTCCGTTCTGGAGCTGACGGAGGCGACCATGCCCTTCTGGTCAAACGGCTTTTTGTATGTTCCTAGCACGGTCTTTTCCGACTCTGGGGAACTGAACTTCTCCGACTCCCGGAACCTGACCAAGCAGACCATGGTCTTCTGGATGCCCTCTCAGGGGAATAATGCGCTGGTTTTCAACTTGGGCAAAGGTACCGTGACGGACGGCAACGGAGAGAGCAAGTCCCCTGGGGCTATCGTACGGGGATCGAGCGTATTTCTCCCGGTAGGGCTGATGGCCAGCGCTTTTGGGCTGACTTATACCAATATTCCCGTAAGCCACGGGTACATGGTGCGGGTGCGGAACGGCCGCTCGGTCCTGTCGGACGCGATCTTTGCCGATGCGGCCACCACCCAGATGGAGGCCCGCTATCAGCATTATCTGCAAAGCAAGTCCACAACCCAGGGGGATGACCCTGAAGAGGAAGGCCCCCAAGAGGAGGAGACGCAGGGCAAGCGCCTGTATCTGGGCATCCTGGCCGATGACACCCAGCTGGTGGGCCAGCTGCTGGACAGCCTGGATCAGTACCATTGTCAGGCAACCTTTTACTGTACGGAGACGTTTTTGGAAAGCGGCGGATCGCTGCTGCGGCGCATGATCGGCAGCGGACACAGCGTGGCGCTGGCAGTGGAGAGTCCGCAGTCCGCTGCCGCCTGCAACGAGCTGCTGAGCGTGGCCACCGGGGGAAAGACCCGGCTGGTATATGACCCGGAACAGCGCGGGACCGGGAAAACCCTGGAAGAGGCGGGCTTTTGCCAGCTCCGTGCGGATGTGAACTGGACGGGGACGGGACTGTGGGGCTATACCACTGCCGCCAGCCTTTTGAGCAAAACGGGGGCCCGCAGCGGGAACTGCGTGGCCTGGCTGGGCGATCAGACCAACGCCGCTGGCCTGAGCGCGTTTTTGCAGATGGCCCTGGCCCGGGATGACCGGATGCTGGCGCTGACAGAGACCACGCATTGAGGGAAAATGGAAAAAGGTTTATAAAATGTTCAACACCCGGCGGATTCACGGATTATAATAAAAATGAGAATGATCATGCTGCGGCATATAGTACGGGAGGGACTGTGATGGCACGTAATATTCTGGTTGTGGAAGACGACCCCAATATTTCGGATTTGATTCATATGTATCTGGTGAAGGAGGGGTTTGACGTCCGCATTGCCCGAGATGGCGGCAAGGCGATCGAGGAATTCCACCGGGAAGTCCCGGACTTGATTTTGCTGGATATTATGCTGCCGGTGATGGATGGCTGGGCCGTGTGCGCCAAGATCCGAGAGACCTCCAAGGTACCCATTATCATGCTCACGGCAAAAAGCGAGGTCTTTGACAAGATCCAGGGCCTGGAGATGGGGGCGGATGACTATATCATCAAGCCCTTTGAGATGAAGGAGCTGATCGCCCGCATCAATGCGGTGCTGCGCCGCACGGAGATCCCGGATGATACCCGCAAGAAGCTGGTGTTCGACAAGCTGGAGATCAATCTGGATTCCTACGAGCTGACCGTGGACGGGAAAAAGGTGGACACGCCCCCCAAGGAGCTGGAGCTGTTGTATCATCTGGCTGCCACGCCCAACCGGGTGTATACCCGCAACCAACTGTTGGACGAGGTGTGGGGATTTGACTATTTCGGCGATTCCCGAACGGTGGATGTCCACATCAAGCGTCTGCGGGAAAAGGTGGAAAACGTATCCGACCAGTGGGCCCTGAAGACTGTGTGGGGCGTGGGATACAAGTTTGAGTTGTTGCCCGGGGCGGAGAAGACAGGGAAACCCTGAAGCTCGGGCTGTGAGAGGAACGGATATCCATGAAGGGCAAATTCAGCAAATATAAGGGCTTGTACTGGCGCCAGCTGTTTTTGACAGTGGGCATGGTGCTGCTGACCCTTAGCCTGACCGGTGCGGCCTTTTTTTCCCTGAGCTATAATTATGTCCGCCAGGAAAAAACGGATGATCTGAAAAGCAAGGCTGAGATGGTGGGCACCATGTGTGCCGACTACCTGGTGGCGGGCGAATTTAAAAATGAAACCGATCTGGAACGGCTGGCCTCTTTCGCGGCCAGCGTTTCTGATGTCAACTTTATGATCTGCAATTCCAGCGGGCAGGTGCTGCTGACCACAGATGTGGGCCAGGCAGGGCAGTCCGTCACCATCCCCGGGGAGGTGATGGACCAGGTCTGGACGGAGCGGGTCTGGCCCCAAAGCACGGACCTGGCCGGAATCTATGAAACCAAGCACTTCCTGGTGGGGGTACCGGTATACGAATCGGGCACGGAGCAAATGGTGGGCGCGGCCTTCGCGGTGACCCAGGTCTCCACGCTGGACAATCTCTGGAAGGCTTTTGCGGGTCTGTTCTGCCTGACGTCCCTGGTGGTGCTGCTCATCGCTTTTGCCGTGTCCTCTGTGACTACGGTGCGGCAGGTCCAGCCCATTCGGGAGATGGTGCGGGCTACCCGGCGCTATGCCGAGGGGGATTTTGACATCCGCATGAACGATGACGGCCAGGACGACGAAATCGGGGAGCTGGCGGCGTCGTTCAACAACATGGCTGAGAGCCTGCAGCAGACCGAGCGATCCCGCAGGGAGTTCATCGCCAACATCTCCCATGAACTGAAGACTCCCATGACTACCATTGCCGGCTATACCGACGGCATTCTGGATGGCACCATCCCGCCGGAGAATGAGCGGCAGTACCTGCAGATCATCTCCGATGAGAGCCGGCGGCTGTCCCGCCTGGTGCGGCGGATGCTGGACGTGTCCCAGCTCCAGGCCATGGATCCGCTGAAAAACGGCAGCCGCTTTGACATCTGCGAGAGTATGCGCCGGGTGCTGATCTCCATGGAAAAACGCATCAACGACCGGAATCTGGACGTGGACGCCGATATTCCCGATACGCCCATCATGACCCTGGGCGACCCGGATATGATCACCCAGGTGATCTACAACCTGCTGGAAAACGCGGCCAAGTTCGCCCGTCAGGGCTCCACGCTGTACCTGGGCGTGGCCCGCATGGACGGCAAGGCCCTGGTGAGTATCCGAAACGAGGGGGATACCATCTCCGCCGAGGAGCTGCCCCTGCTGTTTGAACGTTTCCACAAGTCGGATAAGTCCCGCAGCGAGGATAAAGACGGCGTGGGCCTGGGACTATACATTGTGAAGACCATTTTGGAGCAGCATAAGGAAAAGATCAATGTGACCAGCGAGAACGGAGTGACGACCTTCTCCTTCTCCCTGCGCACGGAATGAGGCACGGATGACTGTTACAACGGATACCAAGGACCTGAAACAAGAAAAATCGGGACGCCTGCCCGGCGAGGTGGTGGAGACCTATGTCCAGCCCTTGCCCGGCGAGGTGGTGGAAACTTACCGCCGTCCGGAACCCCTGCCCAGGCAGGCCCCGCTCCCCGCTCCCCCGCGGGAGGAGCCGCCGCCCAAGCGCCGGCACAAGGCGCTGCTGGTGACCCTGGCTGTGGTGGGCCTGTTGGCCCTGGGGGCGCTGGGAGCCACGGCGGGCTGGCTGCTTGCCCAACCCCGGGAGGAAGAGAAGCCC
>JAHHSB010000088.1 GCA_020025415.1 Oscillibacter sp.
GAAGGAATATGGGCTGAAGGCCTGTTATCGAGGTTCTAGATAATCGATATTTCAAGTACCGTATTCTTGATTCGCAACAAGGCTGATGCCATGAAGATCGCTCGGTATGCACTTGCCACCTGAGGCCGAGCTCCTGCCCAGGTTCTTCAATCAACCGATATGCTGCCGAACGACTTTTTTCGGGCTTCTGTGGGAAGCTGTGGCCGATGTTCTTCATCCTAATGACATGATATCCATTCGGCACTGCTGTTACAAATTCAATATACCGCTACACCTCGGGATAATATGACCACATAAGAAGTGGTGTTGAATATGCTGGCTGAAGCAACAACCACAGAGATTTCTAATCAAAAGGTGCCGGAATCATCAGGAAAACATGGAGGCTGCTCGTGCAGGCGGTAAGATTGCCGGAGAGGTACGAAAAGCGGTCGAAGCTCAAATAGGTGTGCCCGTTATCAGAAGCAAAAATGCGGCTCAACTGAATCAAGTTGTGATAAATTTGATTGAGAGCGGAATCCCGACAGCCGAAGCGCCTAAAATCGTCGTGGGGCAGGTAATCTGTAGTCACGCCGAAGAGCTTGCACAGCTGCAGCAGGTTGGATGCATCCGGCATGGCGGAGCCCCGCTCCCGGCGGGAGATGGCCTGGCGGGATACCAGCAAATTCCCTTTCCGTTTTGCAACAAAAGCTTCCAACCCGAATATTGGGGGTGGTATCCGGGCAAAACGGCGGCGCGGCGGGAATAGGCAGGTCTATGATAGCATTTCCGTTTCATCGTGACAACCGGGGCGCGGCGTGTTATGATAGCACACGGGCCGCGACACCCATCGACGGCCTTCGACCCGCCCGGGACGGCTGTCCCGGACAGGAGCGACTATCGCGGAGAGAGGGATAACGATATGAAAACGATCCATAAAAATCAACGCTTACTGGTGGTGATCCCGCTGATCCTGGCGCTGCTGTCCGTTTTTGTGGCGGCGCGGTTTGCCACGTCTGCGGAGTTTCACGCCAAGACCATCGCCACACTGGATGAAAAGCAGAAGACGGTGCTGGAGCTGACCGCCGCGTCCACCGCGGCCTCTGCGGCCATCACGCTGATCCCCGGAGACACCGCCACACCCATTGCCGAAAAGCTGGCAGATCTGAGCGGCTATTTCCTGATTGTCCTGTGTGCCATCTATCTGGAAAAATATCTGCTGACCATTACGGGCTACGCGGCGTTTTACTTTCTGGTGCCGGCGGCGTGCCTGCTGTACGCGCTGCATGCCTGCATAGGCCGGGAGATGCTCCGGATGCTGGCCCGGAAACTGCTGATTTTCGGTATTGCCATTGTGCTGGTGATCCCCGTGAGCGTTAAGGTCTCGGACCTGATCGAGCAGAGCTATCAGGCGTCCATCGAATCCACCATCGAGGCGGCCAAGGAGACGACTGAGGAGGTGGAGAGCGGCGCCAAGGGGGAGACGGAGGCGTCGGATGAGGGGTTCTTCTCCGGTCTGCTCTCTTCCATTACCGACGGGATCTCCGGGGTGGTTTCCGGGATTCCCGACAAGGTGGGGGAAATGGTGAATAACTTTATGGAGGCCCTGGCGGTCATGCTGGTTACCTCCTGCGTCATTCCCGTTCTGGTGCTGGTGCTGTTTGCCTGGCTGGTCAAAACCACCTTCTCCATCAGTCTGCCTGTGGGAGAGCTAAGCAGGATCCCGGGGATGAAACGGGGGAACACTGGGGGCCCCAAGGACCCGCAGTAACAAAGAACCCTTTCCTGAAAGAATAAACGGCAGGAGGGATTGGGGAATGGAGTGTGTGCTGCGCCCCTGGAGGGCGGAAGACGCCGGGGATTTGGCGGCGGCGCTGAATGACCGGGGGATTTTGGACAATTTGCGGGATGGCTTGCCCTACTCCTATACCAGGGGGGATGCGGCGGACTTTATTGCCGCCATGGGGGCTGCCGATCCCCACAAGACCTGTGCCTTTGCCATTACGGTGGAGGGCAGGGCGGTGGGCAGCATCAGTTTTACCCGCCAGGAGAACATCCACTGCCGCACCGCTGAGATGGGATACTACATCGCCCGGGCCTGCTGGGGCCGGGGTGTGGCCACCAGTGCGGTAAGTGCCAGGAGCTTTGTCCCCTGGGCAATATTGGCCTGGAAGGCGGTAAGCCCGTGCGGGGAGACCGCTGCACCCACTGCATGGCCTGTATGTGCCTGTGCCCCGCGGAGGCGATCGAATACGGAAAGATCAGCCGGGGCAAGGCGCGCTGCCACCGCCCGGAGCTGCCCAAATAAACGGCGGAAGGAAATCAGAAGAAAAAAGAGAAGGCCCCGGGGCCTTCTCTTTTTTCTTTTGGAGCGCGGGATTGAAAGCTTTTCCAGCTCCAGAGGGCGCCCGGCGGTGGAAAAGCCGCAGTTGGGGCCGATCAGTACATGGTCGCCGAAGGACACTGTGGCCCCGTCCAGGATTACTGGGTTGCGGTTGGCAAAAAGTCCGCCCCCTCTTCGATCTGATAGCCGCAGTCACACCAGAAGGGGGGAGAGGATACAGCAGCGCTCTCCCATTTTCCCCAGGAGTGCCTGCAGCAGCCGGGCATTATAGAGCATACTCGCGGGACATGGAGAGATTGCCCATCAACTCGGACGAGCCGTTGATGCAAACCTTCTACATGGCCCATTTATCCCTGAAGGGTTTGCCCAGGCGCAGCAGGCTGGGGTTGGGCCGGGAGAAATAAATCAGGGGCAAGATGATGTCTCCGCCCTGACTCAGCGCCGCGGTGGTCACGCCGCTGACCACCACCGGTGCACCGTCGGCTCCCGTAGCGGAAGCGGTCAAGACCCAGGGGATCGCCAACAGCATCGACAGCGACTGCCGCTGCGGCAAGTCCACCTTGGATTTGTGAATCCGTCCCGCTCCATCGCTCTGCGGGGCGATGGGACATAGGCTTGTGGGAATAAGCAATGCAGAAAATGGAAACAGATAAGAAGAATACACCAAAGGAGGGCGGGGCGGCGCGGCGCGCCCGCGCCCAAAGGAGGATGCCTATGGAGTCGATTTGGACCCGAAGCTGCCCCATCGGGGAGCGGGAGCCCCTGCCGGGAGATCTGGAGACGGAGGTGGCGGTGATCGGCGCCGGCATGGCCGGCGTGCTGATCGCCGCCGCGCTGCAGGAGGCTGGCATGCAGGTCGTGGTGCTGGAGGCCGACCGCATCGGTAGCGGACAGACCCGGAATACCACCGCCAAGGTGACCGCCCAGCACGGGCTGGTATTCCGCAAGCTGATCGGCACCCTGGGGGAGGAGCGGGCCCGGCAGTATGCCCAAGCCAATCAGGCGGCGGTGGAGGAATACCGCAGATTGATCCAGGCCCGGGGGATCGCGTGCGACTGGGAAGAGTGCAGCGCCTATGTTTACGGCAATCAGATTCCGGCGCTGCAGGAGGAGGCGGAGGCCGCCTCCCGGCTGGGGCTGCCCGCTTTTTTTGTGCGGCAGGTGCCGCTGCCCATCCCCGCCGCCGGCGGCGTGCGGCTGGACCATCAGGCCCAGTTCCACCCCCTGAAATTTTTGGGGGCGCTGTCGGACAAGCTGACCATTTACGAGCGCAGCCCCGTCCGCACGGTGGAGGGGGAACGGCTCACCACGCCCCGGGGGACGGTGCGGGCCCGGCACATCGTGTTTGCCTGCCACTTCCCCTTTGTCAATTTCCCCGGGCTGTACTTCGCCAGAATGCACCAGGAGCGCTCCTACATTCTGGCGCTGGAAAAGGCGCCCCGGGTGGCTGGAATGTTCATCGGCACAGAGGAGGAGAGCTGCTCTGTCCGCAGCGCCGGGGAGCTGCTGCTCCTGGGCGGGGGAAATCACCGGGCCGGGGACAACGCCGGCGGCGGACGGTATGACTGGCTGCGGAAAAAGGCCCAGGAGTGGTTCCCCGGCAGCCGGGAGGTGGCCTGCTGGTCCGCGCAGGACTGCATGACGCCCGACGGGGTGCCCTATATCGGACGTTACGCCGCCGGGCGGCCCAACTGGTATGTGGCCACCGGTTTTCAAAAGTGGGGGATGACCAGCTCCATGGTGTCGGCCATGATTCTGCGGGACCTGATCTGCGGGAAGGAGAACCCCTGGGCCCCGGCTTTTGATCCGGGCCGCTTTGAGATGCAGGCTCTGGCTGGCATGGCCCAGGAGGGCGGACAGGCGGTAAAGGGTTTTGCCCGGCGCTTTTTCCAGATTCCCGGAGAGGCGGCGACCCAAATCCCCCCGGGGCACGGCGGCATCGTCTTCCTTCACGGGCAGAAGGTGGGGGTCTATAAGGAGGAAAACGGAGGCGTGTTCCCGGTGGACCTCCGCTGCCCCCACCTGGGCTGCCAGCTGGAGTGGAATCCGGATGAGTGCAGCTGGGACTGCCCCTGCCACGGTTCCCGCTTCGACCGGTATGGGCGGCTGCTCTCCGGCCCGGCTCAGGAGGAGGTGTCCCATGGGTGATTCCTTCTGCGGCTGGTATTTCAAGTGCCAGGGGGAGGGGCAGACCCTGGCCTTGATCCCCGCTGTCCACACCCGGGACGGGGAGCGGAGTTGCTCCATCCAGCTGATCAGCCAGCGGGGAAGCTGGAATGTATCCCTGCCCTGTGCCCAGCCCCGAGTGGATCCGGACAGGCCCCGGGCGACGTTGGGGGAAAACCGCTTTTCCGAGGAAGGGATCCATCTGGAGCTGGACGACAAAAGGCTCCGGGCAGAGGGAGAGCTGCGCTTCGGCCCACCGTCCCCCATCCGCTACGATATCATGGGCCCGTTCCGCCATCTGCCGCTGATGGAGTGCAGCCACAGTGTGTTCAGTATGCGCCACCGGGTGGACGGCACGCTGCGCATCAACGGGCGGAGCTATACCTTCCGGGACGGAGTGGGGTATATCGAGGGGGATCGGGGCCGATCCTTTCCCCGGCGCTATGCCTGGACCCAGTGCGCCTTTCCCGGCGGATCGCTGATGCTCTCCGTGGCGGAGGTGCTCCTGGGGCCGGTGCGATTTACCGGGGTGATCGGCGTGGTCCAGCTCCAGCGACAGGAGTACCGGCTGGCCACCTACCTGGGGGCCCGGGCTCAGCGGGTGCGGGACGGGGTGATAGTGGTCCGTCAGGGACCGCTGCACCTGACGGCCATCCGGTTGGAGGAAAAGGCCCACGTCCTCCGGGCACCGAAGCGGGGGCAGATGAGCCGTCTGATCCGGGAAAATGTGGCCTGCCCAGCTTATTACCGCCTGACCCGAGGAACGGAAGTCCTGCTGGAGCTGACGGCGGAAGCGGCGGCCTTTGAATTTGAATATCCCTGAGCCAGGAGAGGAGCCGGCGGCTGGGGAAACCCGGTGAAAACATCGCAGTCTTTTGCCGGATTCCTCTGGGAAAAATGAAAATGCGATGCTATACTGAAAAAACCGGGGGGTGCCCAGGCGGCCGCCCCGGTTTTTCAGAGAAGAGAGGAGTGGAGGGGATTGGCGCAGATCGACCGGGTGCTGCTGGAGCAGGCATTTCCCTTTTGGAATACCCTGTCGGAGGGCGAGCAGACCGCTCTGACGGAGGGGAGCGTGCGCTCCGACATTCCCAAAGGAACCATCATCCAGCGGGCCGAGCAGGGCTGCGGAGGGATCTTGCTGCTTTTATCCGGGCAGCTGCGGGTCTATATTGTCTCGGAAGAGGGGCGGGAAGTGACGCTCTACCGGGTGCATGGGGGGGAAGTGTGCGTACTGTCCTCCTTTTGCCTGATGGACGCCATCGT
>JAHHSB010000089.1 GCA_020025415.1 Oscillibacter sp.
ACCTTATATAAATGAGAAATTGAGAAAAGGATAAAGGATTTAGATTATGGCACAGGATAAAAGACAGGTAGACGCCATTACCTCCCGGGACACGGACTTTACCCAGTGGTATACGGACGTTTGCAAAAAGGCGGAACTGATCGACTACACCTCCGTCAAGGGACTGTTTATCTACCGTCCCTATGGCTATGCGATTTGGGAGAATATCCAGAAAGAGCTGGACAGCCGCTTCAAGGAAACGGGACATGAAAACGTGTACCTGCCTGTGCTGATCCCTGAGTCGCTGCTGCAGAAGGAGAAGGACCACGTGGAGGGCTTTGCTCCCGAGTGCGCCTGGGTCACCGTGGGCGGCAGCGAGAAGCTGGAGGACCGGATGTGCGTTCGTCCCACCTCCGAGACCCTTTTCTGCGAGCATTATGCCAACATTATCCACTCCTGGCGGGATCTGCCCAAGCTCTATAACCAGTGGTGCAGCGTGCTCCGCTGGGAGAAGACCTCCCGTCCCTTCCTGCGCCACCGGGAATTCCTCTGGCAGGAGGGCCACACTATGCACGCCACCGCGGAAGAGGCCCGGGAAGAGACCATGCAGATGCTGAACATCTATGCCGACTTTATGGAAAACGTTCTGGCCATGCCCGTGCTCCGGGGCCGCAAGACCGACAAGGAGAAGTTCAACGGCGCCGAGGAGACGTACACGGTGGAGTGCATGATGCACGACCACAAGGCTCTCCAGGCCGGTACCAGCCACTATTTCGGTGACGGCTTCGCCAAGGCCTTTGACATCACCTTTACCGGCAAGGACAACCAGCTCCATCACCCCCACCAGACCAGCTGGGGCGTGTCCACCCGGATGATCGGCGGCATCATCATGACCCATGGCGATGACAACGGCTTGGTGCTGCCCCCCCGGATTGCTCCCGTGCAGGTGATCGTGATCCCTGTGGCGTCCCACAAGCCCGGCGTGCTGGAGGCGGCCGCCGCCCTGCGGGATCGGCTGAGCGCTGCGGGTATCCGCGCCAAGATGGACGATTCCGATAACTCTCCCGGCTGGAAGTTTGCCGAGTATGAGATGAAGGGTGTGCCCCTGCGGGTGGAGATCGGCCCCAAGGATCTGGAGAAAGAGCAGTGTGTTATCGCCCGCCGGGATACCGGGGAGAAGGTCTTCGTCCCCCTGGCGGAGCTGGAGACCCGGGCAGCGGAGCTGCTGGATGCGGTGCACGACAACCTCTTCGCCATGGCCCTGAAGAATCGGGAAGAGAACACCTTCGACATCAAGACTCCCGCCGAGGCCAAGGCCATCGCCGAGGGGAAGGGCGGTTTTCTGCGGTCCAAGTGGTGCGGCTCTCTGGAGTGCGAGCTGGCCATGAAGGAACAGGCCGGTGTTACCTCCCGCTGCATGCCTTTGGAGCAGAGCGGCACCGAGGGTGTGTGCCCTGTGTGCGGCAAGAAATGCACTACCGATATCTATTGGGGCGTGGCTTATTAAAAAGGAAAGCTCCCGAACTGGGGGGGAGGGCAGGCCACCGGAATTTTCCGGCGGCCTGCCCTTCAGCACTTAGGCCGGAAAATGGGCCAAAAGTCCATGCTTTATGCTGGAATTCCCGGAAATGATGTAGAAAAGGGGCGGCTTTTTGCCCCCTGTGAGGAAGTGCTGAAAAACTTCCGAAAATTTCATGAAAAACAGAGAAAATACCCTTGACAAAGGGAAAGTTTTCTTTTATTATAGTCAGGTACGCGACTGGGACATGGTATGCCCAATGCGCACAACTGCGATGAACCGGGAGATTGCTCCGCAAGGAGGTAACTTCCGGGGAGTATGTCCGATAATCGGGCGGCTGAGAAAAATCTGTACGTCGCGTAGATCGCTGCGCCATGAACAGGATTACCGGCCGTATAATCTCATACGCCGGTATTTTTCATGAGCTGGAATGATACGCACGGTTAAGCGTATAGAATTCTTCTCTCGCCGTAGGTCGTCGAGACTTCGTGAAAACTACCTACGAATTTTAGGAGGAAAAACCATGGCAGCACAGAAAGAAATGATCCGCATTCGCCTGAAGGCCTACGATCATCAGGTGATCGACCAGAGCGCCGAGAAGATCGTTGAGACCGCCAAGCGCTCCGGCGCGGAGGTGTCCGGCCCGATCCCCCTGCCCACCAAGAAGGAGATCGTCACCATTCTGCGGGCCGTCCACAAGTACAAGGACAGCCGCGAGCAGTTTGAGCGCCGCACCCACAAGAGATTGATCGACATCACCAAGTCCACTCCCAAGACTGTCGAGGCCCTGATGGCCCTGGACCTGCCCGCGGGCGTGGAGATCGAGATTAAGCTCTGATCCCAGGCAAGACCCCAGTTCCCCAATATTTCGTTTGCTACCCAATGTCTGCCGTCTTGCGAGGCGGACGGGTCAAGTCGGCAGAGCAATGAGGACTGCGTCCTTATCTAAGTCGACCAATAACCTTTAAGGAGGAAACATACATGAAAGCGATTATCGGCAAAAAAGTGGGCATGTCCCAGATCTTTGACGAGAACGGCCATGTGGTTCCGGTTACCGTGATTGAAGCCGGTCCCTGCGTTGTCGTCCAGAAGAAGGCCGCGGAAAAGGACGGCTACGAGGCCGTGCAGCTGGGCTTCGAGGACATCGCCGAGCGCAAGCTGACCAAGCCTGAGAAGGGCCACTTGGACAAGGCTGGCGTCGCCCCCAAGAAGTACCTGCGTGAATTCGACCTGGACAACGCTGCCGAGCTGAACATCGGCGACGTGATCAAGGCTGACACCTTCGCTGCTGGCGATTTCGTGGACGTGACCGGCACCAGCAAGGGCCACGGCTACGCCGGCGTCATCAAGCGCTGGGGCGCCCAGCGCACCCCCACCTCTCACGGCGGCGGCCCCGTGCATCGTCACGCCGGCTCCATGGGCTCTTCCACCGATCCTTCCAAGATCTTCAAGGGCAAGATCGGTGCCGGCCACATGGGCGTAGATCAGGTGACCGTGCAGAACCTGACTGTTGTGAAGGTTGACCCCGAGCTGAATATGCTGGTTGTCTGCGGCGCCGTTCCCGGCCCCAAGGGCGGTCTGGTGACCATCAAGACCACCGTCAAGACCCACAAGGTCAAGCAGGCTGGCGCCGACATCAGCAAGAACCCGCAGAAGGCTTCCGGCCGCAACCCGCAGAAGGCTTCCGCCAGAAACAAGTAAGAAAGGGGTGCTTAAGTAATGTCTACTATCAAAGTTCTCAACATGTCCGGCAGCGAAGTGGGCAGCGTCGAGCTCAACGATGCGATCTTTGGCATCGAGCCCAACCAGACTGTTGTGCATGAAGTTGTGAAGAATCATCTTGCCAACTGCAGACAGGGCACCCAGAGCGCCCTGACCCGCGCCGAGGTTTCCGGCGGCGGCAAAAAGCCCTGGAGACAGAAAGGCACCGGCCACGCCCGTCAGGGCAGCACCCGTGCCCCTCAGTGGACCCACGGCGGCATTGTGTTTGCCCCCAAGCCCCGGGATTACAGCTATGTGCTGAACAAGAAGGTTAAGAGACTGGCTCTCAAGTCCGCTCTGTCCGCCAAGGCGGCCGAGGGCGAGCTGGTGGTGATCGACTCCATCAAGATGGACGCCATCAAGACCTCTGATTTCCGGAAGTTCCTGACCGCTGTGAAGGTCGACGGCAAGGCCGTCGTCGTCACTCCCGAGAAGGACGACGTGATCGTCAAGAGCGCCCGGAACCTGCCCGGCGTCGTGACTACCCCCGCTGCGCTGATGAACGTCTATGACATTCTGAACGCCAAGTATCTGGTGGTCGACCAGGCCGCGCTGGCAAAAATCGAGGAGGTGTTTGCGTAATGGCTACCGCATATGACATCATTATCCGCCCGATCATCACCGAGCGTGCCATGGCCGGCGCTGCCGACAAGAAGTATGCGTTTGAAGTTGCCAAGAACGCTGGCAAGATCGAGATCAAGAAGGCTGTGGAGGAAATTTTCGGCGTGAAGGTCGCCTCCGTCAACACCCTGACTGTGCCCGGCAAGTCCAAGCGCCTGGGCGCCGGCCGTCCCGGCACGACCAAGACCTGGAAAAAGGCCTACGTCCAGCTGACGGATGATTCCAAGACCATCGAGTTCTTCGAAGGTATGGTCTGATAACGGAAGGAGTGTAACGCGAAATGTCTATTAAAAATTTTAAGCCGACGACTCCTTCCAGACGTCAGATGACGGTCTCCGGTTTCGACGGCATTGACAAGAAGGCCAAGCCCGAGCCCAGCCTGACCGAGGTCCTGAAGAAGTCGGCCGGCCGCAACAGCTATGGCCGCATCACCGTCCGCCATCGTGGCGGCGGCAACAAGCGCAAGTACCGCATCATCGACTTCAAGCGCGACAAGGTGGGTTCTGCCACCGTGCTTCGCCTGGAGTATGACCCCAACCGCAGCGCCAACATCGCCCTGATTCAGTATGAGGACGGCGAGAAGCGTTATATCCTGGCTCCCGTTGGCCTGAAGGCCGGCCACAAGATCATGACCGGTCCCGACGCCGACATTCTGCCCGGCAACGCGCTGCCTATCGCCAACATTCCCGTTGGTACCGTGATCCACAACATCGAGCTCCACCCCGGCAACGGCGCTCAGCTGGTCCGCTCCGCGGGCACCGCTGCGCAGCTGATGGCTAAGGAGGGCTCTGATGCCCAGATTCGTATGCCTTCCGGCGAGGTTCGTATTGTCCGCACCAACTGCATGGCCACCATCGGCCAGGTGGGCAACATCGAGCATGAGAACATCAACATTGGTAAGGCCGGCCGGAAACGCCACATGGGTTGGCGTCCTACTGTCCGCGGCTCTGTCATGAACCCCAACGACCATCCCCACGGCGGCGGCGAGGGCCGCGCTCCGGTTGGCCGTCCCGGTCCTGTGACGCCTTGGGGCAAGCCTGCTATGGGTTATAAGACCCGCAAGGGCAAGAACCCCACCAATAAGTTCATCGTGAAGCGTCGCAACGAGAAGTAAGGAGGCAAGTCAATATGAGCAGATCGATTAAAAAAGGCCCGTATGTTGCCCCTGAGCTTCTCAAGCGGGTCGAGGAAATGAATGCCAAGAACGAGAAAAAGGTGCTGAAGACCTGGAGCCGCAGCTCCACCATCTTCCCCGCCTTTGTCGGGCACACCATCGCTGTCCATGACGGACGCAAGCATGTCCCCGTGTATATCCAGGAGGACATGGTCGGCCACAAGCTGGGTGAGTTCGCTCCCACCCGGACCTTCCGCGGCCACAACAAGGATAAGTAAGTAAAGGAGGATGCAGAACATGGAAAACAAAGAAGCTAAAGCGTATCTGCGCTATGTCCGCATCTCTCCCCGCAAGGTTCAGATCGTTTGCGATCTGATCCGCGGCAAGGATGCAGGCACCGCCATGGCCATTCTGATGCAGACCCCCAAGTCTGCTTCTGAGCCTCTGATGAAGCTGCTCAAGAGCGCCGTGGCCAACGCCGAGAACAACTTCGGCATGGATCCCGCCAAGCTCTATGTCAGCGAGGTTTACGCCACTCCCGGCCCCATTCTCAAGAGAATGATGCCCCGGGCCCAGGGCCGCGCCTATCGTATCAATAAGAGAACTTCTCACGTCACCCTGGCTGTGACGGAAAAGGCATAAGAGGGAGGAGAACAGTTTATGGGACAGAAAGTTAATCCCCACGGCATGCGCGTGG
>JAHHSB010000009.1 GCA_020025415.1 Oscillibacter sp.
GTCTCCCCCTCCTGCAGATAATCGTGGACGTCGTTGACAAAGCTGTTGGCAATCTCCGAGATATGTACCAGACCGGATTTGTTGCCCTCCAGCGCGACAAACGCGCCAAATTTGGTGATCGTTGTGACCTTGCCTTCCAGAATGCTCCCAACCACTGGCTCCATAAATTGTACTTTAACTCCCTTCACAGGTATGGATTCTTTTGAAAAAACGGCACCGGGACAGCGACAAGGTCACTGCCCGGCACCAGTCATTTACCTACGTCGTAAAATACTTTTTCACCCGGGGATACCACGCCCAGCTCATCCCGGGCGATCTGCTCTTTCTTCTCCTGGCTGCCGCCCTCTGCGATGTCCTGCTCCAGGGCGTCGTTCTCGGCCTGCTTTTCGTCCACCTCGGCCTGCAGCAGCTTCTGCTGGGACTGGGCGCTGCTCAGCTGGCCCTGCAGCTTCCACAGCTGCCAGCCCAGAGCCGCCAGGAGGAGTATGACCATTGTTCCGAACAGAAGGCCTGCCTTGCCGTGCCGCTTTTGAGGCTTTGCCATGTTTCATTCCTCCTTGCCGCTTTTGTGAACTTCGCTTCCTGCCCATTTTCTTTATTGTATAGCATTTCCGGGAAAAATAAAAGAACTTTTTCAACCAATTTGTAATTTTTTTAAAGAAAATTTTCAGCCATCGCCGGGGAAAAGCCATCAAATGCAACAAAAAAGCCAGGGAATCTACCCAAAAATCCCAGATGGGCCGCAGCGAAGCGGACAGCAGGCAGAAAAACAGCACGCTGCCCCCGCCTGCGCCCAGCAGGGTGTAAAACCGGAGCTGGCCGTCGGCCTGGCGCAGGGTGAACAAAAACACCGCGCCCACCGTCAGCAGGCAGAACAGGGCGTCCAGCCAGCCCGTCAGCTGCGGGCGCCGCAGCCGCAGCGCCCGCAGCCAGTCATACACCAACCCGCACACCAGGCCCCGCACGATGGATTGGGCAAATACCGTCAGCTGGTAGGAGACCGGGTTTTCCATAGGCGCCTCAGCCGAACAGACGCTGGAACAGCCCGCCCCGCGGGCCGCTGGGATCCTCGTAGGACAGCGACTCGATCCGCCCATCCACATGGAGCTCGCCCCCGTCCAATGACAGTTTCCCGATGTGCAGATTTTCCCCGGTGATCATCAAAATGCCGGCGTTGGTGGTCAGAACGATGCCGGTCTCGTCAAAGCGTTCCACATCCTCCACCCCGGTCACGGTCAGCCGTTCCCGGCCGTCCAGCTCCAGCCGGTGGGCCCCGGCGGCCAAGGTTTCGTCATAGTCTCTCATCAGCGATCCCCCCTGCCCCGAGTATATGGGACAGGGGGAATGGTTATGCCTGGGATTCGCTGCGGCTGACGCCTACTTCCCGGTACAGCCCCGGGGCATCCGCCTGGCGCACCGTCTCCTGGACGGAGAGCACCTCCACCGTCAGGGTCCGTACGCCGAAGCGCAGACTGATCACATCCCCCACCTTCACGTCGTAGGAGGCCCGGGCGGGCTTGCCGTTGACGGCGACCAGCCCGTTGTCGCAGGCCTCGTTGGCCACGGTGCGGCGCTTGATCAGACGGGAGACCTTGAGATATTTGTCCAAACGCATCTAAACGTTCCTCCTGGAAAAAACTGCCCCCTTCGCCAAAGGGCACGGGCCGCTTTGGGAAGGGGGCGTGGGGGAAAGCCCGCGCTTTCCCGCGTACCGGGCAGGCCCGGCAATCGGTGAGCAAAAAACGGGAAACCGGGAATCTTACTTCGTCACGGCGTCCTTCAGGGCCTTGCCGGCCTTGAATACGGGCACGGTGGAAGCGGGAATCTCGATGGCTTCCTTGGTCTTGGGGTTACGACCGATGCGGCCGGCGCGTTTTTTTACCTCGAAAGAGCCGAAGCCGACCAGCTGCACCTTCTCACCCTCGGTCATGGCGGCGGTGATGGTGTCCAGGGTTGCGGAGACCACGGCCTCGGCCACCTTCTTGGAAACGTCCGCCTGGGTAGCGACGGCGTTGATGAGTTCAGCTTTGTTCATTGTTGAAATCCTCCTATCAGTAATCAAAAAAGTGGGTACTATCTTAAAAACGGCGATCCGTATTAAGACTGGGATGTTTTGGCCTGCTGCCACAGCTCCACCAGCTCCTGCTCGGAGCGATCGGAAAGGGCCTGTCCCCCGGCCAGCTCCTCCACCCGGCGGAAGCGGCCGGCAAATTTGTCGCAGGCAGCGTGAAGGGCTTCCTCCGGATCCACGCCGACCGCCTGGGCCACCTTGGCCGCTGCCAGCAGCACGTCGCCCAGCTCCTCGGTCACGCCGTGGGGCGCGTCGGCGGGAAGGTCCCCGGCTGCGGCGGCCCGCAGCTCGTCCACTTCCTCGTCCAGCTTGTCCAGGGCGCCGGAGAGATTTTCCCAGTCGAAGCCCGCCTGGGAGACCTTGCGGTGGATCTTTTCCGCCCGCCACAGGGCCGGCAGCGTCCGGGCCACGGCGTCCACCGCGTCGGCGGTAGAGGCCTGTCCCTTTTCCCGGCGCTTGAGCTGCTCCCAAAGGGACAGCTCAGCCTGGGTATCGGCCACCTGGGTGGTGCCGAACACATGGGGGTGGCGGTAGACCAGCTTTTTGCAAATGCCGTCGATCACGTCGTCCATGCTGAAGCCGCCCTGCTCCCGCTCCAGCTCGGCGTGGAACACCACCTGAAGCAACACATCCCCCAGTTCCTCCCGCAGAGCGGCGGGGTCCTGGCGATCGATGGCCTCGGCGGCCTCGCAGGCCTCCTCCAACAGGTTGCGGCGCAGCGAGGCATGGGTCTGCTCCCGGTCCCACGGGCAGCCGCCCGGGGAGCGCAGCAGCGTCATAATGGTCAGCAGATCCTGGAAGCTGTATCTTTCTTTACATTGAAAATCTACCATAACTCCCTATCCTTTGCAAGAAAATTTCACTCAAAAGCCTGGAATTTCAAGAAAAAATCACTTCAGACGGAGCAGGCGGATGATTTTATCTCCCCCGCGGATATTGCGCACGTCGTCTGCCCGCAGCAGACCCAGAGCCAGCACCAAGATACCGTAGACGATCACGCCGGCGCCGATGCCCAGCATGGTAGCCACGGCGTTGGACAGGTAATCGGACATGGACCCGCCCAGCAGCCCGTGAGACAGGCCGTAAACGGCCCAGGCAGCGCCGCCCATCAGGACGGAGGCCAGGATGGGCTTGGCGAACAGGCACAGATAGCGGGGCTTCTGGGGCGAGTATTTCCACACGAAAAACAGGTTCAGCCCCGCAATGACCAGATAGCAGCACAGCGTGGAGATGGGGGCGCCGTGGATACTGATATCAGGATTGCCGACCAGCACATAGTTCATCACTACTTTTACCACGCCGCCCACGATCACGGTGAAAATGGGCAGCGCCTCTTTGCCGTAAGTCTGCAAAATCGCGTTCGTCAGGATCATGATGCAGATGAAGATCAGGGCGATGCCCAGGATCCGCAGGTGGGGCCCGGCGGCCAGGGCGTCTGTGGGCTGGCTGGGCAGCACCAAGGTCATGATGGGGGTGGACAGCACGCTCAGACCCACACCGGCGGGCAGGGCCAGCAGGGCAATGATCCGGAAGGCGGAGGAGATGATCCGGTCCGCCCCGGCGTGATCCCGGCGGGCCAGGGCCGCGGCGGCAAAGGGAATGAGGCTCATGGTCACCGGATAGACAAAGGAGGCCACCATGTTGGGCATATCCATGGCCATGCTGTACTGTCCGTTCAGCAATGCCGCCGTCTCCTCACTCAGATGAAGGCCATCCTGCAGCCGGCCCATGACGATCTTGGTATCCACGATGTTGATGATACTCATGGCGGAGTTGCTCAGGGTGATGGGGATACCGATGACCAGGATCTGGCGAATAATGGAACGGCTGCTGTCCGGGGTGTCCAGGAACTCTGCCCGGTTCTGATGGATCAGCAGATACACGGTCAAAAAGGCCAGGGAGATCACCGTGCCGGCCGTAACACCCACGATGGCGCCGGCGGCCACGGATTCCTCCCCCATGCCTAGGCGCAGGACGTACCAGGCCAGGGGCAGGCCTATGCCCAGCTTGCACAGTGCCTCCAGCACCTGGGAAATGGCGGTGGGGGTCATATTCTCCTGCCCCTGGGTGTAGCCCCGCATACAGGCCAGCAGACACACGCAGAACACCGCCGGAGCCAGGGCCTGGATTGCCTGGGCCGCCAGAGAATTGTTCAGGAATTGCGCAAGGATCTGGGGCTGGGTGAACATCACTGTGGAGCCGATCAGACCCAAAATCAGAAACAGCCAGATGGCGGTACGGAAGATCTTGCGCTTTTGGTTTTCCCGCCCCTGGGCATGGGCCTGGCTGGTGAGCTTGGAAATGGCCAGAGGCAGTCCGGCAGTGGAAAAGGTCAGCAAAAAGTTGTAGATCTTGTATGCCGTGTCAAAATAGGTTTTTCCCGTGCCTCCCAGAATGTTGTTCAGGGGGATCTTGTAGAAAAAGCCAATCACCTTGACAATGGCTACGGCGGCGGCCAGAATGGCGGCCCCGCCCAAAAAGCTTTGCTTGGATTGCTTATTTGACATGCAGATACCTCGAAAATAATTTCAAAATTGAGTTCGGAACTCTACGGCTGCTTTTTAGCTTATGGTCTCCGGCGGGAAAGCATAACCGCTGGGGGCCGCGCCGGATTTCAGCGCTTCATGCCGCAGTGGCGGCAGAAGAGGTCTTCTTCTTTTACCCGGCCGCCGCAGTAGGCGCACACGGGAGCCTTGTTCTCCGTCTGCCGGATCTCCTTTTCCAGTGTCTCGATCCGGCTGTACAGCCCGTCAATCTCCCCCAGCTTTTCCAGCAGGGCGTCTGAATCGGTGGGCACGCCGGTGTGGGTGGCGTAGATCATGCGCCCCGCCTCCTGCAGCTGCAGATTGACCTGGGAGCGAAGATCGGCGATCTGCATATTCAGTTTGCCCACGCTCAGCAGCTGGCTGGTCTTTTTCCCCACGCCGTAGGCGGCGTCTCCAGCCAGATCGGCGGCGCTGCCCGCCGTCTGCTGGATCTTTTCCAGAAGGGCCTGCATTTTTTCATCCATCATAAACATAACTCCTTTTCACGGCGGCCGGGCGCAAAGCTCCGCGCCCTGGGACTGACGCCGCGGCACAAGGGGGCCGCGGCCGGATTGACAGGGGCCATGGGGCGCCCGGACTCAATGGCCTGCCGCCGGGGTCTCATAAAAGGCGGCGAAGGCGTCCAGATTGGACTGCCACTTTTCCGGGCGCTCGGTGTACTCCTTGGGGTACTTGGCGTTAAAGACCCGAGAAATTTTTCTCCCGGCCCGGTCCACCATCTTGGTGGACCCGCCCGCTCCGAACGAGAGAATGGAGCAAAGCTCCTCCATAATGTAGATATTATACAGGTTTTCGCAGCCCGGCAGACACCAGCCCACGTTTTCAAAGCTGCCGGACATATATTTTTGCCGGTAGAGGTAATAGGGGGCGTAGCCGGCGGAGCGCAGGGCGGGGTCGGCAAAGTCCAGCATCTCCCCCACTGCGTCGGCGTCGGGGATCCGCAGCCCTTCGGTGAGGATGCGGCTGCCCTTTTTCAGCGACAGGGTGTGGACGGTGACGTTGTCCGCTCCCAGCTCCAGGCAGCGCTCCAGCGAGCGGCGAAAGCCGGCGGGTGTGTCCTCCGGCAGCCCGGCGATCAGATCCATGTTCACATGGTCAAAGCCCGCGGCGGACACCTGCTCCATGGCCGTGAGGATATCCTCCGCGCTGTGCCGCCGCCCGATGGCCCGGAGAACGGCATCCTCCATGGTCTGGGGGTTAATGGACAGGCGGGTCACCTCCGCCCGCCGGAGAACCGAGAGCTTCTCCGGCGTGATGGTGTCCGGCCGGCCGGCCTCCACCGTCAGCTCCTCGCACTCGGAGAGGTCCACGCAGCGGTGCAGTTCGGCCAGCAGCGTCTCCAGCTGCTCTGCCGTCAGCGTGGTAGGGGTGCCGCCGCCCATGTAGAAGGCCCGGACCCGCAGTCCCAGCCGGCGGAGCATTTCCCCCCCGGCCCGCAGCTCCGCGAGCAGCGCCTCTAAGTAGGGAGGCACCAGGGCAAAGGTTTTTTCCACCGATGCGCTGACAAAGGAACAGTAGGCGCAGCGGGTGGGGCAGAAGGGAATGCCGATATACAGGGCAATGTCCCGGGGGCCCAGGGTCTCGGCTGCTTTCAGCCCGGCCTGAGCGGCCTCCACCGCCAGGCGGGCCCGGGGCGGCGTGACGAAATAGACCTGCTCCAGCCGGTGCCGGGCGGCCTGGGGGCTGCCCAGCTCCGTCAGGGCCCGGGCGGCGATCTTGGCGGGGCGCACCCCCGTCAGACTGCCCCAGGCGGGGGAAATGCCGGTGACGATCCGGGCGGTCTGGAAGATGCACATGCCCAGGCAGCGGCGGCGCTGCCCCTCCCGTTCATAAGCGCTGCCCGACAGGGGGACAGAGCAGCTGTACGGGGTGGCCTTGCCGTCCCAGCCCAGCTCTGTCGTCACATGGCAGCGCTCCCCACCGTCCCGGTCCTCCATGGAAATCACTGCCCAGCGGGAGTCGGCGCTCCGGTCCACGGGGCCGTAGATCCGGGGCTCTTCCGGGAACAGGGCCAGCAGGGTCTGCTCTACCACATAGGTCTCCTGATGGCCGACCAGCTCTAGCTTCATGACTCGGCGTCCAGGGCGTGGCGCACGTAGGGATTGGTCTGCCGCTCCTGTTCCAGAGTGGAGGCGTCCATATGGCCGGGATAGACGGCATAGTCCCCCTCCAGGCGGGCCAGGCGGGCCAGGGAGTGAAGGATCTGTTCCATGTCGCCGTCGGGCAGGTCCACCCGGCCGCAGGACCCGGCGAAGAGGGTGTCGCCGCACAGCAGGGCGTTTTCTACCTGCAGCGTTACGGAGCCTTTGGAGTGGCCGGGGGTGGAGAGGATGTGGACCGTCAGGGAACCCACAGCGATGGTATCGCCCTCGTCGTAGTGGCGGATGTCGGCGTCCGCGGGCAAGGGGCCGAACAGTTGGCTGGTGCCCACGGGCTCGGCGGCGTGAATATAGACCGGCAGGTGAGGAAAATGCTGCAAAAGCCCGGCCAGGCCGTCGGTATGATCGGTGTGGCCGTGGGTCAGCAGCACGCACACCGGCTGGCAGCCGGCAGCCTGCACGGCGGCGGCAATGCGGTCGCCGCAGTCGCCGGGATCCACAATGGCGCAGGTTTTGGTCTGCTCATCTTGCAGCAGATAACAGTTGGTGCAGATGGGGCCCACCTGCATGGAGGTAATTTTCATCTAACATCACTCCTTACAGCGTATCAGTGTCCAGGATCAGCGTCAAGGGCCCGTCGTTGAGAGAGTCCACCTTCATATCGGCACCGAAGACCCCGCATTCCACGGGAAAGCCCTTTTCCCGGCACAGGGTCAGGAAGGTCTCATAGAGGGGGATGGCGGTCTCCGGCCGGGCGGCCTCCAGAAAATCCGGCCGGCGCCCCCGGCGGCAGTTGCCGTACAGGGTGAATTGGGAGACTACCAGCAGCGCACCGTCCACCGATTCCAACCCCCGGTTCATTTTCCCTTCCTCATCTTCGAAAATGCGCAGGGAGCAGATTTTATCCGCCAGTTTTTTGGCCTGGGCCTCGGTGTCGTTGTGAGTAATCCCCAGCAGCACCAAAAAGCCCCGGCCGATCTGGCCGTGTATTTGCCCGTCGATGGAGACGGAGGCCCGGGTGACCCGGGTGACGACTGCGCGCATAGACCGCGCTCCTTTCCTGTGTCAGTTGTATGCCCCGCTCTTTCGGAATAGAGGAAAGGCCTTCGGCAATTTCAATGATTTTCACCGCGGCGCGTACAAGGCGAAAATCCCCCGCCTCAGCCGCCTTGGGCGGCGTGCACCAGCCCGCAGACTGGTGCGAGGGGGGACAGCGTCCCCCTTCGAATCGTTCCCTCGCCTTGCTCCGAAGGCAAAGCAGCGAAGCGTTTGCGGAGGAACCGGCGGAGCGGCGGCGGGAGAGGCCTTTGCCCTGAGAGGGTAAAGGGAGCGATCCAGAGCTTGCGCCCCCGTCAGCCCGCGGGCCGGTTCACCTTCAGCACGCCGGAGATCTGGTTGAGCTTGTTCATCACCGTTTTCAGGTGCTGGGCATCCCGGATGCGGATGTCCAGGCGGATCATGGCAAACTCGTCGGTGGTGGAGCGGGACTGAATGCCCAGCACGAAAGTGTTGGTGGTGGACAGTGCCGCAGAGATATCCAGCAGCAGATTGGCCCGGTCCTTGCAGACCACCTCCAGGGAGGTGGGATAGTTCTCATTGGTGTCGCTGCCCCAGCTGACCTTGATCCAGCGGTCTTTCTGATCGGGGGCATTGCGCCGCTCCGGCGAGGCGTTGGGACAGTCCGCCCGGTGGACGGAGACGCCGTAGCCCCGGGTGATAAAGCCGATAATCTCGTCCCCGGGCACGGGAGTGCAGCACTTGGAAAATTTCACCAGGCAGTTGTCCAGCCCCTCCACGATGATGCCCTGCTCGCTCTTGATGCGCTTGGGCTCGGCGGAGCGGGGCGCCTGCTCGGCGGGCTTTTCCGCCGGGGCGGCCAGGGCGGCCGCGGCGGCCTTCTCGGTCTGATGCTGCTTGGCGATGCGCTGCAGCTCCCCCTGCATCCGGGCCACGGCCTTCTGGGCGGAGAAGCCGCCGTAGCCGATGGCGGCGTACATCTCGTCCAAAGAGCCGAAGGAGACTTTCTTCAGCAGGCTGGGCAGGTTTTCCGGGTCGGTGACGTCCTTCATCAAGATGCCGCAGTGCTTGAGTTCCGCTTCGAAGGAGGCTCGGCCGTTGGCGATGTTCTCCTCCCGCTTCTCCTTTTTGAACCACTGGCGGATCTTGCTGCGGGCCTCGTTGGACTTGGCGATCTTCATCCAGTCCCGGCTGGGGCCCTTGGCAGATTTGGAGGTCAGGATCTCCACGATGTCACCGTTTTGCAGCACATGGTCGAAGGTGACGATGCGGTTATTCACCTTGGCACCGGTCATGTGGTTGCCGACGGCGGAGTGGATGGCATAGGCAAAGTCGATGGGGGTGGCACCGGCGGGCAGGTTCTGCACGTCGCCGTTGGGGGTGAAGACGAACACCTCGTCGGCAAACATATCCACCTTCAGCGAGCGGATATAGTCCTCGGCGTCGGCACCCTCTTGATTCTCCAGCAGGCGGCGCACCCACTCGTACTTCCCCTCGGTGCCGGCGCCTTGGCCGCTCTGCTTGTATTTCCAGTGGGCGGCCACGCCGTACTCGGCGATCTCGTGCATCTCCTGGGTGCGGATCTGCACCTCAAAGGGGATGCCGTCGGCACCCATGACGGTGGTGTGCAGGGACTGGTAGCCGTTGGGCTTGGGGGTGCCGATATAGTCCTTAAAGCGGCCCAGAATGGGCTTGTAGATGTCGTGAATCACGCCCAGGACGTTGTAGCAGTCGCCCACGGTGTCCACGATCACCCGGAAGGCGAACAGGTCGAAGATCTCGTCTAAGGACTTGTTCTGGCTGAACATCTTCCGGTAGATGGAGTAGGGATGCTTCATCCGGCCGTAGATGATGTGCTTGATCTCCAGCTCATTGAGACGCTGATCGATCTGGGCCTGGGTCTTTTTCATGAACTCGTCGTATTCCTGGCGCTTGGCATCTAGTTTGGAGACAATCTCGTTATAGCCGACGGGGTCCAGATACTTCAGCGACAGATCCTCCAGCTCCCACTTGATGCGCTGCATGCCCAGCCGGTGGGAGATGGGGGCATAGATCTCCATGGTCTCCAGGGATTTCTGCTTCTGTTTGTCCAGAGACTGGTACTCCATGGTGCGCATATTGTGCAGCCGGTCGGAGATCTTGATCAGGATCACCCGGATGTCCTTAGACATGGCGATGAGCATCTTGCGCAGATTCTCCATCTGCTCGTCTTCCTTGGTGGCGTACTGAATCCGGGTCAGTTTGCTGACCCCTTCCACCAGGTCGGCAATGGTGGGGGAGAACTGCTTGGCCAGCTGGTCATAGGTGGCGGGGGTATCTTCAATGCAGTCGTGGAGCAGCGCCGCCTGGATAGACTCCGAGTCCAGCCGCAGCTCCTCGGCCACGATCTGCGCCACCGCTAACGGATGGATGATATAAGGCTCGCCGCTTTTGCGCTTTTGCCCCTGGTGGGACTGTTCGGCAAATTCAAAGGCGGCCCGGATCTGGGGGATGTCGGCCCCCGGGTTATAGGTCAAAATCGTGTCAACGAGTTTCTGAAATTGTTCCTGGGTGGTCATACCCTTACCTCAATTCCGTAATGTGGTTGGATTTTGCAGCCGTGCCAGATAGGGACAGGCGTTCAGATCCACCTTGCCTCGCAGGGGGAGCAGGCGCAGGCTGATGGTGTCCCCGTTCCGGGAAAGGGACAGCAGCCCCCGCTCGGAAAATACCTCCAGCGACAGCGCCGAGCGCAGGAAGCTCTCCGATCCGCCGGACTCTCCGGCCAGCTGCCGCAGGGCCGCAAGGAAGGGCTGTTCCAGCTTGCCCTGGCGCAGCTTCCGCGCCAGGGCGGTCCAGATGGCGCCGAACTGCTCCCGGGAGGTGCGCAGACGGCAGATCTCCTGGGCCGTCAAGGGGCCGCCGTCCAGGCAGCGGCGCAGCAGCTCCAGCGCCTCGGCCTCGTGGCGGCTGGGACTCAGGGACGGGCGCACATCCAGCAGCTGCAGCTGCAGCGTGGTAGAGCCACGGAAGGTGTTGGCCTGGAGATGGAAGGCCGCGTCCACCCGGTCGCCGGGGGCGATGTGACAGGCGGCCTCGGTCATGGAGAAGAAGATCCCGTCAAAGCGGATGGTGCCCTTGGAAAGCCGCAGCTTCAGGTGCTTGCCCTGGCCCACGGGCTGTACGGCGTCCACCGTGGCCCCCAGCAGGGCGAACACAGGCCGGGGATTACCGGAGCCGTAGGGCTCCAGCTGGTCCAAAGAGGCCACCTCCCGCAGGTTCACGCTGGCGGGAGAGGTGATGGCCGCGTCGATCTCCAACGAGGATACCGGCGGCTCCTTTCCCGCCCAGGAGCGGACACAGCGGTTCATTCGGGCCCGAAAGGCGTCGATATTCTCCTCCCGGATGGTGAAGCCCGCGGCCAGGGCGTGGCCGCCAAACTCCTCCAGCAGGTCGGCGCAGGATGCCAGCGCCTCAAAGAGATTGAAGCCCCCGTAGGAGCGGCACGAACCCTTGCCGGTGCCGTCTTTTAAATGGATCATAAAGCTGGGGCAGGCGTATTTCTCGCTCAGGCGGGAGGCCACGATGCCCACCACCCCCTGGTGCCAGCGGGTGCTGGAGAGCACCAGGGCGCTGCGGGACTCCTCCGGCAGGGCCTTGATCTGCTCGATGGCCTCGGCACAGATGGCCTGCTCTACCTGCTGGCGCTCCCGGTTGAGCTGGCACAGCTCTTTTGCCAGCTCCTCTGCCCGGGCGGGGTCGGAACACTCCAGCAGGTCCGCAGCCAGATCCGCCGCTCCCATGCGCCCGGCGGCGTTGATCCGGGGGGAGAGGACGAAGCCGATCTGGGTGGAGCTTAAGGGCTTGCCTGCCAGGCCCGCCTCCTGCACCAGGGCGTGGATGCCCACAAAATCCGTGTGGGGCAGGCACTCCAGTCCCGCCCGGACGATGGTTCGGTTCTCCCCCTCCATACGCATCACATCCGCCACCGTGCCGATGGCGGCCAGGGTGCAGTAGCGGGCAAACAGGGCGTCTTCCCGGCTCTCGCCCCCCAGGGCCAGCACCAGCTTCAGCGCCACGCCTACCCCCGCCAGGTGCTTGAAGGGATAGGGGCAGTCCGGCCGGTGGGGGTCCACCACTGCCGCCGCGTTGGGCAGCGGCTCCCGGCACTCGTGATGGTCGGTGATGACCACGTCCAGCCCGATGGAGTTGGCATAGTCCACTTCTTCGTTGCCGGTGATGCCGCAGTCCACGGTGATCATCAGCGTGGCCCCCTGTTGGCGCAGGGCGGCGATGGCGTCCTTGCTTAGGCCGTAGCCATCCTCAATGCGCCGGGGAATGTGCCGCAGACAGGGCACGCCGCAGCGGCGCAGATAGTCAGTCAAAAGGCAGGTGGAGGTGATGCCGTCCACGTCGTAGTCGCCGAAGACCGCCACTGTCTCACCATCGGCGATGGCCCGCTGGATCCGGGCCACGGCCTTATCCATGTCCCGCATCAGCAGGGGCGAGGCGGACAGGGTCCGCTCATCGTCCAGGTATTCCGCTGCCTCTTCCGGGTCCGCCGCGCCGCGGACTGCCAGCACCGTAGACAAAAGATATGAGTATCCCGCGCTCTGCAGAAGCGCCACCGCTTCCGGATCCGGCGACCCGATGTTCCACTTTTCAAATTTCAACGGAGGACCGCTCCTTTTCCGCAGATTTCGCTAAAATGCCATGATAACTTTACTATTATAGCAACTTTTCGGAGAAAGGTAAAGACTATTCTGCAAAGCCGCTCCGGGAAGAAGCGCTGGTTTGACGGGAAGGGGAAAGTCTGATACAATGTCGCCCGGAAAACCATTCCAAAATAAGGAGGTTCATCCATGAAACGAACGTTATCGCGCCTGCTCTCCTGCGCGCTGCTGTGCGGCGTGCTGTGCGGGTTGCTGCCCGTCCGGGCGGACGCCGCGGGCCGGTTTTCGGACGTGCCGTCCGGATCCTGGGCCGCTAAGTCCATTGAACGGGCGGTGGACCTGGGCCTATTCCAGGGGAAAAGCGCCACCCGCTTCGGCATGGGAGAGGGGATGACCCGCAGCGCCTTTGCCGTGGTACTGTGCCGACTGTTTGATTGGGAGCTGGAAAAGCCTGCCGAGGGCAGCTTTGCCGACAACCAGAATCCCGACGCCTGGTATTATGCCGCGGTGGAGACCGCCTATCGCCAGGGGGCCATCCCCGGGCAGAGCGAGTATTTCCGCCCCCGCGACGCCATCGCCCGGGAGGAAATGGCCGTGATGCTGGTGCGGGCTTTGGGCTACACCACCATTGCGGGCCTGACCCAGCAGCTGCCCATGCCCTTCCGGGACGTGACCACCAACGCCGGGTATATCGCCATGGCCCATGAGCTGGGGATCATCAACGGAGTCAGCGACACCGCCTTCTCCCCGGACACGCCGGCTACCCGGGAACAGGTGGCGGTGATGCTGGTGCGGGTCTATGATAAGTATTACAGCGCCGCCCCCTCCCTATGCGGGCTGGTCCGGGAGAGCGGGGAGCTGCCGGAGCTGTCGGCCTATACCGCTTTGGCGGTGGATGGGGTGCAGCTGGCACGGGGCAGAGTGTATCCCGGCGCCCTGAGCGGCCAGCAGATGGAGGCGCTCCGCCAGGAGATCCAGGGGGCCGGGGGCAAGGCGCTGCTGGCCGTCAGCGGCAGCGCCGCCGCGCTGGACAGCGGCGCGGCGGAGGCCGCGGCCCTGCTCACCGCCCGGGTGACGGATGAGGGCTGGGACGGCGTGCTGCTGGACCTGCCGGGACTGAAGGAGGCGGAGCGGGCCGGGCTCACCGCCCTGGTTCAGGCGCTGGACAAGGCTCTGGGGAAAAAGACCCTTTATGTGACTGCGGAGGCGCCCGCCTGGCAGGAGGAGCGCGCCGGCGGCTATGACTACGCCGCTCTGGCCAAATCCGCCGACCGGCTGATCTTGCGGGCGGCCTCCTATGAAAAGCGCAGCGGCAGTTTCCCCACCGCGCCGCTGGAGCCGCTGGAGGAGCTGTACTATGCCTTGGCGGAGCTCAAAGGCACCGTCAGAGGGGACAAGCTCTCGCTGTGGATCACTACCACCGGCCGGCAGTGGACGGGCGGCAGCAGCGCCGGCAGCTGCACGGCCCAGGAGATCGCCCAGCTGCTGGAGAGCAGCCGGACAGAGGACTATTACTCCGCCCGGTATGAGGCGGCGTATCTCATTAACTCGGCCTCCGGCGGCCAGAAGGTGGTCTGGTATCAGGACGGCCGCAGCGCTGCCGCCCGGGCCCAGCTGGCCAGCTTTTTCAACGTGAGCAGCTTTTTCCTGAGCGATGTGCAGTCCGTGGCGGCATATCCCCAGGGCTCGATGACCGACGGCCTGCTGGGCAGGCTGTAAGGCGCCGGGAAGCGCAGATCAAAAAAGCAGGGGCCCCGCCTTTGGGCGGGACCCCTGCTTCTTGCTTTCATGGAACAGATATGCGCCGTGGTGCCTTACAGGAATCTGGCCATGGCATCGGTGGCCATGGAGGTGTCGGCGCTGATGGTGGCGGTGAATTTGATGTTGTTCTGCTCGCCGAAGGCATCTAGCCAGTTGATGAAAGCCTCGGTCTCGGGGCAGATCTCCCCGCCTACGATCTTGCAGAGATTGTCGATAAAAACATGAGAAATATCATAGTTCCCCGCGTACAAGCCGCTGATGAAGCCACGGAAAACGTCATAGTTGTTCAGCTTGTATTCCTGAGCGTCGATCAAGCGGATGTGATAGTGAATGTCGTATTTCAAATTGGAGTTGGCCTCAATGCATACCACGTTGCCGGGCTCGTCCTTCGCCGTGCTGTTGATCATCTCGATCAGCTTCTTGGTCTTGCCGGAACCCTTCACGCCCATAATCAGTCTGACCATGTTACATCACTCCTGTTCATTTATGAATTGCGGGGATAAGTATCTAACGTAAGTATAACATAAAAAAGGGAAAAGACAATGCAGAAAAGGGACGGAAAAGTTTGTATATAATGCAAATTGACAGGGGCGATCCGGCTTTGGAACGCCCCTGTTTTGTGAAAAATGAACAGATTTTTCGGAATTTACTGGGCCAGCTTGGCCTCTAGCTCCTCCCGCTGCGCCTCATATCCGGGTTTGCCCAGCAGGGCGAACATATTGCGTTTATAGGCCTCCACCCCCGGCTGGTCGAAGGGGTTGACATCCAGCAGATAACCGGACAGGCCGCAGGAATATTCGAAGAAATAGATCAGCTCGCCCAGGGCAAAGGGGGTCTTGCCGTCCAGCTCCACGATGATGTTGGGCACGCCCCCCTCGGTGTGGGCCAGGAGGGTGCCCTCCCGTGCCCGGTCCCGGATGACGTCCAGGTCGGTGCCGGCCAGGAAGTTGAGGCCGTCGCCGTCTCCAGCGTCGGTGGGAACGCACAGGCGGCTGCGGGAGGGGCCCAGGGTGACCACGGTCTCAAACATCAGCCGCTGGCCATCTTGTATGTACTGCCCCATGGAATGCAGGTCCGCGGTGAATTCCACGCTGGCGGGGAACAGGCCCTTGCCCTCCTTGCCCTCGCTCTCGCCGAAGAGCTGCTTCCACCACTCCAGCATGAAGCGAAAAGACGGATCGTAGCAGGCCAGCAGCTCCACGGATTTGCCCGCCTTGCGGTGGAGCTGATAGCGGATGGCGGCGTAGCGCCAGGCAGGGCAGTCAAAGCCGGGCTGGGCGCAGCGCTCCATCATCTGTGCGGCACCGGCCATCAGCTGCTCGATATCCACGCCGCATACGGCGATGGGCAGCAGGCCCACGGCAGTAAGCACGGAGTAGCGTCCGCCCACGTTGTCGGGAACCACAAAGGTCTCCCAGCCCTGGGCGTCGGCCAGGGACTTCAGCGCGCGCCCTGGGCCCGGTCGGTGGTGGCAAAGATCCGCTCACGGGCGCCCTCGGGGCCGTACTTTTCCTCCAGGGCCTTGCGGAAGAAGCGGAAGGCCACCGCCGGCTCCGTGGTGGTGCCGGATTTGGAGATCACGTTCACCGAGAAATCCACATCCTGCACCAGCTCCAGGATCTCTGCCAGGGCGTCGGCGGACAGGCCGTTGCCGGCAAAGTAGATGTTGGGCGTATCCTTCTTTTTCAGGTTGTAGTTGGGGGAGCAGAGGCAGTCGATCACGCCACGGGCGCCCAGGTAGGACCCGCCAATGCCCACTACCACCAGGGCCTGGGAATGGCTGCGGATCTTGGCTGCGGCGGCTTTGATCCGGGCAAATTCCGCCCGGTCGTAATCCCGGGGAAGGGATACCCAGCCGGTGAATTCGCCGCCGGCGCCGGTCCCGCCCTGCAGCTTATCATGAGCCAGCTTCAGCCGGGGAGCCAGGGCTTCCTCATAGGGCAAGGGCAGAAATGTACGCATATGAAATAGCTTCAGATCCAACATGATGACGACCCTTTCTTCTGTAGATTTCAAAGGGAAAACGGACGCATTCTCTCCTTGAAGAATTTCTTTTTCCAGTATACCAGCTTCCCCTGTCAGAAACAAGAGAACCCTCCCGAAATCAGGGGGAAAGCCGGAAGCTTACCCCGCCAGCAGCGCCGTTTTCAACAGCCTGAGCATCATCTGTCCCCAGGAGACCCGCTCCACGCTCTCCCCGGCCAGAATGGGCAGCACGGCCACCGTCTCGCCGCCGGCGCTGACCGTCAGCTCGCCCAGGGGGTCTCCCGCGGCCACGGGGGCGTCCACCTCATCAGCCAGCGTGACGGTTTTTTCCAGGGTTCCGGCCTGAGCCTTTTCCAGCAGCAGGGCATTGTCCTCCGTCAGCACGGGCTGGACGGTGGCCTGGGCCCCCAGGGACACGGACACGGGGGAGAGAACCTCGTCGGGGGTGACCCGGGTGAGGGTATAGTTGGAAAAGCCGTAGTTCAACAGGGCCGTGGCATCTGCCTGGCGCTGGGCGGAGGTGGGGCATTTGAGCACCACGGCGATGAGCTCCATGCCGTCCCGCTCCGCCGTGGCGGAGAGACAGTAGAGCGCGTCGCTGGTGGAGCCGGTCTTCAGCCCCGTGGCCCCTTCGTAAAAGCGGATGAGCTTGTTGGTGTTCGTCAGGGCGGACTGGCCATTGCGCAGAGAATCCATCCAGATGGTGGTGTACTGGCGGATGCCCGGGTGGTTCAGGATCAGTTCCTGGGACATGAGGGCGATGTCGTAGGCGGAGGTGAGATGCCCCTCGGCGGGCAGGCCTGTGGCGTTGCAGAAGTGGGTGTCGTTCATGCCCAGCTCCGCTGCCCGCTGGTTCATCCGCTCCACGAAGGCCTCCTCGCTGCCGGCGATATGCTCGGCCAGGGCCACGGAACAGTCATTGGCGGAGACCACGCACACCGCCTTGAGCATATCGGAGACGGTCATCTGCTCCCCCTCCTCCAGCCAGATCTGGCTGCCGCCCATGGAGCTGGCGTGGGCGCTGGCGGTGACCATGTCGTCATAGTTCAGCGCGCCGGAGTCGATGGCCTCCATGGTCAGCAGCAGTGTCATGATCTTGGTGACGCTGGCCGGCTCCCGCTGGGTACGTTCATCCTGGGCGTAGAGTATGGTGCCGGTATCCCGCTCCATCAGCACTGCCGAGGGCGCCGACAGCTCCAGGGCATCGGCACCGGTGGACAAAAGGACGGCTGCACACAGCAGCGCGAATATGGTTTTCATAGGACTTCCCCCTTCGCAATGTTGCTAAATCCTATGAATCCGCCCGGGGGTTCATGTCCCGCTCCCCCGGCGGGAAGAAAGATTTTCACCTACGGGGGAATTCTCCCTTTTCCGGCTTGCAAAATGGAAAAGAGTCTGGTATAATACTCTCCACGAGTGCATCTGCGGATATAGTTCATCGGTAGAACGGCAGCTTCCCAAGCTGCATAGGTGGGTTCGACTCCCA
>JAHHSB010000090.1 GCA_020025415.1 Oscillibacter sp.
GGTTATCCTACATCATGCAGGTCATGTTGGCGTGACGTTCCGGTGACAAAACTGTCACCCCATTCCATCCCTGGAAATGCTATGATAGATACCATAGGGAGGGAGCGTAATGACACAGATCTTATTGGTGGAGGATGACGGGGCCATCATCCGTACCCTGACTATCTTTCTCAAAGAGGAGGGCTTTGCCGTGCGCACGGCAGACGGCCAGGGGGCGGCCATTTCCTCCATCCGGGCACAGCCCCCGGACTTGGCCCTGGTGGACATCACCCTCCGGGAGGGGAACGGCTTTGCCGTCTGTTCCTTTGCCAAGGAGCATCAGATCCCGGTGATCTTCCTCACCGCCTCCGGTGACGAGTACAGCGTGGTCACCGGCCTGGATATGGGGGCGGACGACTATGTATCCAAGCCCTTCCGGCCCAGGGAGCTGGTCTCCCGCATCCGCAGTGTTCTGCGGCGGACAGGCAAGCGGCAGAGCGTCCTGACCCTGGGGGAGCTGCGCGTGGACACCGACAAGGCGGCAGTCACCCGGGCGGGACAGCCCCTCTACCTCTCCGCTTTGGAGTATAAGCTGCTGCTGGTGTTCCTGAATAACCGGGGCCGGGTCCTGAGCCGGGAGCGGCTGCTGGAGGAGATTTGGGACAGCGCCGGAGAGTTCGTGAACGACAATACACTCACCGTCTATATCAAGCGGCTGCGGGAAAAGCTGGAGCCGGACCCCCAGCAGCCCCGCTATATCCGCACCATCCGGGGCCTGGGCTATCAGATGGGCGGTGAGGACGGATGACAGGCTGGTTCGTGTGCACTGCGCTACTCCTGGCTGTCCTGTTCCTGGGGCAGCGGCGGTACTACCGCAGGCAGCTGCGGAAGCTGAACGAAGACCTGGACCGGCTGTTGCAGCAGGGGATCCCCCTGCCCATTGACCAGTACCGGGAGGGAGAGCTGTCCATTCTGGCTAACCAGATGGAGAAGATCACCCTGCGGCTGTCCGAGAATGCGGAACGGATCCAGCGGGAAAAAGAAACTCTGGCCGACTCTCTGGCCGACATCTCCCACCAGCTCCGCACCCCCATGACGGCCATGAATCTGGCCGTCACGATGCTCCGCGGCCCGGAGGCAGAGCATCAGCGCAGGATGGAGCTCACCGCCGAGCTGCGAACCCAGCTGACCCGCATGGACTGGCTGGTGGAGACCCTGCTGAAGCTGAGCAAGCTGGACGCGGGCACCATCTCCATGAAAGCGGAGAACGTCTCCGTCCGGGAGCTGATTGACCTGGCGGCGCAGCCTCTGGCCATCCCCATGGATGTGCGGGATCAGAAGCTGCAGATCGCCTGCGGGGAGGAGCGCTTTCGGGGAGACCTGAGCTGGACGGCGGAGGCCCTGGGCAACATTCTGAAAAACTGCATGGAGCATACCCCGGCGGGCGGAAGCATCCGCATCTCTGCGGAGGAAACGCCCATCTTCACCCTGATTCGGATCGAGGACACCGGAGAGGGCTTCCGGCCGGAGGATCTTCCCCATCTCTTTGAGCGGTTCTATCAGGGAAAGGGCGCCTGCGAAGGGAGCTATGGGATCGGGCTGGCTCTGGCCAGGGCGGTCATCACGGCGCAGAACGGCACCATCCAGGCCGGAAACGGGGAAGCCGGCGCCTGCTTCCTCCTCAAATTTTATAAGCAGATTGTATGACGATTCTGTCACCTGGCAGTCACCGCGGTGTCACCTGAGCCGGATATACTGGAGTCATCAAACAAACGGAGGTCATTGCCATGGAAATTCTGAAAGTCGAGCATCTCTCCAAGGTCTACGGTACCGGAGAAAATCAGATCCATGCCCTGGATGACGTTTCTTTTTCCGTGGAGAGCGGACAATTCATCGCCATCATCGGCCCCTCCGGCTCCGGCAAATCCACCCTGCTCCATATTCTGGGCGGCGTGGATCGGCCCAGCGCCGGAAAGGTCTTTCTCAACGGACAGGACGT
The DNA here is from genome assembly GCA_020025415.1 of Oscillibacter sp. Classification (GTDB taxonomy): domain Bacteria; phylum Bacillota; class Clostridia; order Oscillospirales; family Oscillospiraceae; genus Oscillibacter. The sequence goes on from JAHHSB010000090.1 coordinate 1,979, forward strand.
CTTTGCACAGAACGAGAATCAGCTGGCCATTTTCCGCCGCCGGCAGGTCGGCCTGATCTATCAATTCTACAATCTGATCCCGGTGCTGAACGTGACAGAGAACATGACGCTGCCCGTCCTGCTGGACGGACGGGCAGTGAACCGGGCGCGGCTGGACGAGCTGCTGGACACCCTGGGGCTGAAAGGCAGAGAACAGCACCTCCCCAGCCAGCTCTCCGGCGGTCAGCAGCAGCGAGTCTCCATCGGCAGAGCGCTGATGAACGCCCCTGCGGTGGTGCTGGCCGACGAGCCCACCGGCAACTTGGACAGCAAAAACTCCCAGGAGATCATGGCGCTGCTGAGGCAGTCCAATCGGAAGTACGGGCAGACCCTGATCGTCATCACCCACGATGAAAACATCGCCCTCCAGGCAAACCGCATTCTTGCCATTGAGGACGGCCGCATGGTCCGGGATGAGGTGATCCGATGAAGCTCATTCGCACGCTGACCTGGAAGAACATGAAAAGCGCCAGGGCCCGTACGCTGGTCACGCTTCTGGGCATTATCCTCTCTGCCGCAATGTTCACCGCCGTGACCACCATGGGCGTCAGCTTCCGGAACTATATGATCCAATCGGAGGTTGCCCAGAACGGAGATTGGTTTGTCCGCTATGATTACGGCTCTATGGCGGACCTGGCACGACTCAAAGCGGATGAGGCCGTCACCCGATTGGGCGCGCTGAACACCTTGGGCTATACCCGTTTTCAGCTGGAGACCGACAGCCGGAGCGTAGATGATTCCCTGATCGTTGCAGCGGGAGACCGAGATTTTTACGACATGATCCCTGTGTCCATCGTGGAAGGGCGTCTGCCGGAAAATGGCTCCGAGCTGGTCATCACCGGCAAGGTGCAGGAGTACCTCCGGCTGATGGGGCAGGCCGCAGAGGTGGGGGACCAACTTCGTCTGACGGTGGACCCGGCCTACGAAGGCACAGACCTGCCCCTGCCGGTGGGAGAGTCCACCTTTGCCCGGATGTTCACCATTGTGGGCGTGACGGAGTACGTCGCCTATTTTGATGACAGCAACCTGGACCTGAGCAGCCTGCTGACCTTTGATGACGGCAGCGAGGAGGGCCTGTGGGGTCGATTCTTTGTTAAAACGACGCCCGGCGCGGCCTATGAACTGGTGGAGCGGGACTACGGTCAAAGCAAGCAGCTGAACAATGGTCTGCTGAACCTTTACGGCGCCACCAAATACAGCTCCATCAACAACATGATCGTCAGCTTTGGCGCGATCCTGATGGCGATTATCATGGCGGGCTCGGTGAGCCTCATCTACAACGCCTTTTCCATCTCGGTGTCGGAGCGGACCCGGCAGTTCGGCTTATTATCCAGCGTAGGCGCCACCCGCCGTCAGCTGCGGCGCTGCGTATTTACCGAGGCCCTCATGCTCAGCGCCGCCGGGATCCCTCTGGGTATTCTCAGCGGCTACGGCGGCATTGCCGTAACACTGTATCTGACGCACGATCTGATCGACGGTCTGCTCTCATCAGCGGCCGCCGCCGGAATCGAGCTGCGGACCGTACCCTCCGTCCCTGCCTTCCTTCTGGCGGGCCTGGTGGCTTTGGTGACGGTGCTGATCTCCGCCTGGATCCCTGCCCGGCGGGCCACCCGGATTGCCCCCATCGAGGCCATCCGTCAGACAAAGGAATACAAGGTCCCCGAGGGCGGCATTCGGGCGGGGAATCTGGCCCGAAGACTCTTCGGCCTGCCTGCTGCCCTGGCCCGGAAGTATTACACGGTGAACAAGCGAAAATACCGGGCCACGGTGATTTCCCTCACCATCAGCATGGTGCTGTTCGTGGCCGCCGGGACCTTTGTGCAGCAGCTGAATGCCACGGCAATGGATGAGACCAACCTGCAAAACTACGACTTCTCCATACCTGTGGAGTCCGAGATGAGGCTCCGTGCCCTGCGAAGCCGTCCCGAGGTGAAGGACTCCGCTCTGACCCGTCAGGTCTGGCGCCAGGGCTGTGTGGAGGAAGCGGGATTGTCCCAGCGCTATCGGCAGGTCTGGCAAGCCCAGAATGCACAGTACGGCTCCGCTGACCAGGAGCTGCGGCTGAAGGATGTGCACGTGGTCTATTTGGAGGACACCGTCCTGGAGACCTATCTGCTGGACCAGGGCCTGGACCCGGAGCCCTATCTGTCCGGCGAGCTGGCTCTGGTGCCTCCGGCCCAGCTCACCCTGTATCAGGTTGACGAGAACGGACGGACGACGGATCGTCAGCGGATTACCACGCCCGTGCTGGCAGAGGATGTGAAGGAGCTGGCCCTCTATCCCGGCTACATTCCGGATGGGGTTATTGACCGCCTGGGCGGAAGCATCTCGAGTGAAGGCGTCCGTCTGAACGACGGCAGGCCGTTCTATCAGATGCGGGGCGCAGAGGAGGATATCTGGTACAACGCCGAACTTCGTCTCACCCCAGACGGCAGCGGCTGGGGCTTCCATCTGGTGGATCCCAACACAGGACTGGCGGAGACAACCCCCACCGATGTCGTGCCGATGGCCCAGACGACTGTGAAGTTGGGGGCCGCCATCCGGGAGCTGCCCATGGGTGTGGAGCGAACCAGCCATTTCGGTTCGGTCCAGGTCATTCTGCCCCTGTCCGCTGCGATGGAAGATGGCGAGCTGCCTTACCTGATGGTATCTGTCTCTGATTACGACAGCTTTCTGGCTTTTCTCGACAAGGAAGGGGTCGACTACGTGGATCTTTTGGCAGGTCAACTGGAATATCGGGACTACATTACCATGATCCGCATTTTCTCCTACGGCTTCATTGCCCTGATTTCCCTGATCTGCGTCTGCAATGTGTTCAACACCATCTCTACCAACATTGCCCTTCGTCGGAAGGATCTGGGAATGCTCCGCAGCGTGGGCATGAAGGAGGGGGAGATCGACCGGATGATGGCCTTTGAGTGCTTCCAGTACGGCTGGAAGGCGCTGCTCTACGGTCTGCCCCTGAGCCTGCTGGTCAGCTTCGGCATCAACAGACTGACCGGCCTTGCAGACTACGTCCTGCCCGTGCAGTCTCTCATCATCGCCGCCGGATGCATCTTTGTGACGGTGTTCATCACCATGTTCTACGCCGTCTCCAAGCTGAAAAAAGAAAATCCCATCGAGGCCATCCGCTCTCAGGATTGAGCCTTTGCGCAAGACGTCCCGGCCTGTCAAACCACAGGCCGGGACGTTTGCTGCGGGGAAAGGATAGCGCAGTATGCTGCAAAAGATAGCAAATATAGATGCTTCATCATTGGAGGTGCAGTTTTTCCATCAGAATGTGATCGATTTCCTCTTCCAATCTCTGAAGGTTATCCTCCAGTTCCTGAATGTGGGCGTTGAGGCTTGGCTGCTTCAGCGCCCACATTTTTTGCAGCTTGGCCAGCCGCGTGACGGTGCCGCTGACGGTTTCCGAGTATTGTATACGAAGGCGAGCGGGCGGCAGAGATTTTCCCGTAGTGCGTCATAGAAACGTAGTACAAGAGCTGCAGCATGAAGAAAAACATCTTGTGAATGAACCTTTGCGGAGGGGACGTCGCCTTTAGGTTCCAGTGGGCAACCGTATGGGTTCGGCCCCCACTACCCGTACCACGTCGGAGCAAGCTTTATATCGCTTGCTCCAATTTTTTGTAAAAATCGGAGCTCACTCATGCCGCTGCTCCTCCGGGCCTG
>JAHHSB010000091.1 GCA_020025415.1 Oscillibacter sp.
GGACCGGGGCGGCTTCGGCAGCACCGGAAAGTGAGGGCGGCCATGGCAGGAATCGTACTGGCCTCCGGCTCCCCCCGGCGGCAGGAGCTGCTGGAGCTGATGGGGCTGGCCCCCTTCTCCATCCGGGTGCCGGAGGTGGATGAGTCCTACCCGCCGGCGCTTTGCCCGGAGGAGATTGTCCGCTATCTGTCCCGGAAGAAGGCGGCGGCCGTGGAGGCAGCGGCAGACGAGATTGTCATCGCCGCGGACACCATGGTCTTTCTGGACGACGCCCGGCTGGGCAAGCCCCGGGACGAGGCTGAGGCCCTTTCCATGCTCACGGCCCTCCAGGGCCGGCGGCACACCGTCTGCACCGGCGTCACCGTGCGCCGGGGAACGGAGCTTGTCACCCAGGCGGAGACCACCGCCGTCCGCTTCCGCCCCGCCAGCGAGGCGGAGCTGCGGGCCTACATCGCCACCGGCGAGCCCATGGACAAGGCCGGGGCCTACGGCATTCAGGGCAAGGGCGCGCTGCTGGTGGACGGCATCGAGGGCGACTTTTACAACGTGATGGGTCTGCCCGTGCTGCGCCTGAGCCGGATGCTCGCGCAGTTCGGCATTACGCTGCTGTGATTCTGCCGGCGGGCCTTCCCCGCCGGTGCAAACGCTGTTGCAAAGGAGTATCCTCTTGAAGAATTTTTTGAAGCAACATGGATTATGGGTGCTTTTTGCCGGGGCGGTGATTGCCGTCACCTTGGCGCTGATGTCCTATTTCTCCACCACCTCCTCCCCTCTGGTGAATCTGGCAAGCATCGTCAGCGCCCCGTTTAAAAGCGCCTATACCAGCCTGGTTTCCTGGATCGACGACAAAAAGGCCTATTACGAGGATTACACCGCCCTGGAAGAGGAGAACAAGCAGCTTAAGCAGCAGCTCGCTGAAATGGAGCAGCAGGTGCGAAAGGCCCAGGACGCTCTGGATGAAAACGAGCGGCTGAGCAAGCTGTTGAACCTGCGGGAGAAGTACCGGACCTTTGAACTGGAGACCGCCACCATCATCGAACATTCCAGCTCCAACTGGGCCTCTTCCCTGACGCTGAACCGGGGCACCGAGCACGGTGTGGAGGTCAACGACTGCGTCATCACGGAGTCGTACTATCTGGTGGGCATCGTCTCCGAGGTGGGGCAGAATTCGTGCACGGTCCTGACCGTGGTGGATACCGATACCTCCCTGGGCGCCCAGGTGTTCCGCACCAAGGATGTGGGCGTGGCCTCCGGCGATTTTTCCTTGATGGGAAGCGGAAAGCTTAAGCTCTCCTATCTCCCCGCACAGACCCAGCTGCTCAACGGCGACCTGGTGGTCACCTCCGGTCTGGGCGAGTACTATCCCTCCGGTCTGGTGATCGGCACGGTAGATGAAGTACAGATGGACGACTCCGGCGCCACCCGCTACGCGGTGGTGGAGCCCAGCGCCCCACTGGACGAGCTGACGGAGGTCTTCATCGTCAAGTCCTTCGACATCGTGGACTGAGCGTTCCACTCTGAGCGTGAAAGGAGGCTGCCGGCTTGCTTGCCCGCAATGAAACCATCTTCAAATGGCTCCAGTACGCCCTGGTGGCGCTGGTGTGCATGCTGGTGCAAAGCGCCCTGCTCCAGTGCATTTCCATTTTGGGCGTGATGCCCTTTGTCTATCCGGTGCTGGCGGTGCTTCCGGCCATGTTTGAGCGGGAGGTATCGGGTACCATCTTCGCCCTGGCGTTCGGCGTGGTGTGCGACGCGGCCTTGCCCGCCCCCATCCCCTGCTTTTACACGCTGATCTTCCCCGTCGCAGGGCTGTGCGCGGCGCTGCTGTCCAAAAGCTGGGTCACCGGCGGGCCGCTGTGCGCTCTGGTGAACGGAGCGGTGGCACTTGCGGCCACGGACCTGTTCCACGGGCTCATTCTGGCCATAAAGGGCACCGCCGCCTGGGGGGCGGTCTTCGTCACCATGGGCAAGGAACTGCTGGTGACGCTGCCCTTCGTCCTGCTGCTCTATCCCCTGTTCCTGACGGTGTTCCGCCGCTGTCATCGCAATGATTGAGTGGCGCTTCCCCGTCCGAAAGGAGTATCCCATTGAATAAGGAAAACCCCAATCGCCGGCTGTACGTACTGGCAGGCTTTCTGGCCGCCATTTTGCTCTGGTACATCGGCGCGCTGTTCTATACCCAGATCATCAAGGGCGACTATTATCTCCAGCAGTCGGTGCGTACCATCACCCGGCAGGAAACGGTGGAGGCCTCCCGGGGCATCATCACCGACCGCAACGGCAGCACTCTGGTGTCCAACCGTCTGGCCTATTACCTGACCTTTGACTCCAGCCTGCTGGACCGGGATGCGGACGTGAACGAAGCCATTTTGGATCTGATCGAGCTGTTCCGCGCCCAGGGCGTAAGCTGGAACGACGAGCTGCCCATCTCCAGCGATGCCCCCTATACCTACACCATCGACGAAGTGTCCTCCATCTACAAGGACCGGTTTTTCAAGTTCCTGCAGGATCGGAAGCTGATCTCCTCCAACATCAAGTCTAAGGACTTTTCCACGGAGCTGCTGGGCAAGGCCGGCATCACCGCCGGGGAGCTGCTGGACGACTTGCGGGAGGTTTTTGATATCCCCGCCAACTGGTCCCAGGCCGATGCCAGGGCCGTGTCGGGCGTACGCTACTCCCTGGCCGCCCGCCAGCTGGTGGGTGCGTCCACTTATTTGATGGTGGAGGATGTGGACTCTATGCTGCTGTCCATCATCAACGACGGCGGCTATGCCGGCGCCAAGACCGTCACCGCCACTACCCGCTCTTATGAAACCGATTATGCCGCCCATGTGCTGGGCGTGGTGGGCGACATCCAGTCCACCGACCTGGAGGATCCAGCCTATGCGGACTATCCTCTCAACGCCACCATCGGCCGCAGCGGCGTGGAGCGGGCCTTTGAACGCTATCTGCGGGGCATCAACGGCACCCGGCTGGTGAGCTTCAACAGCGACGGCAAGATCACCAGTGAGGCCTATTCCAAAGAGCCCCAGCCCGGCAACACCGTGGAGCTGACGCTGGATCTGGAGCTGCAGGCCGTGGTGGAGAAGGCCCTGGCCAAGACCGTGGCGCAGATGAACGCCGCCGACGGGGACGATACCCGGGGTGCCGGCGCCGCCGTGATCCAGGTGGGCACGGGCGAGGTGCTGGCCCTGGCCTCCTACCCCACCTACAACCTGGCCAACTACTACTCCGACTACTCCCAGCTGCTGGAGAACGCGGGAAAACCCCTGTACAACCGGGCGACCCAGGGCACCTATGCCCCCGGCTCCACCCTCAAGCCCCTCACCGCCGTGGCGGCGCTGGAGACTGGCGTTACCACCCTCGCCGAGGAGATCAACGATACCGGCTACTGGTACTACCCCGGCTCCGACACCTACGGCACCTGGTGCTGGGATCACTCCGGCCACGGCCTGGTAAATGTGACGAAGGCCATCACCAATTCCTGCAACTACTACTTTGCCACCATGGGCTACCGCCTGGGCATGGGCACCCTGGTGGAATATCTGCAGGCCTTCGGCCTGGGCTCCAGTACCGGTATCGAAATCGGCGACAAGGCCGGTACCCTGCCCAAGAACCCCCCCGGCGAGGATCAGGCCCCCTGGGCGGCCTATGGCCAGTCCAGCCAGGCGTATACCCCCATCCAGCTGGCCAACTATATCGCCACGCTGGTGGGCGGCGGCAAGCACTATGAGGCCCATCTGCTGCGCTCGGTGAAGTCCTATGACAACACCGAGACGCTCTACGAATCCGACCCTGAGCCCATCAACACCGTCTCTATCAACGGCTCCACCCTGGAGGCAGTGAAAGAGGGTATGCTGGGCTACACCCAGCCCGGCGGCCAGCTGTACAGCTACTTCAAAAACTGCGTGGTCAAGGTCGGCGCCAAGACCGGTACCGCCCAGCTTGGCGGCGGCCAGATCAACAACAGCGTGTTCGTCTGCTTTGCCCCCTATGACGATCCCCAGATCGCCATGGCCATGGTCATTGAACACGGCAACGCCGGCGCCAACCTGGCCTCCGCCACTGTGGAGATCCTCAGCGCCTACTTTGGCGAAGAGGAGGTCGGCACGGTGGTGGTAGGGGACGACACCCTGCTTCCGTAAGGCACTCTCTCCCCCGTTTTTTGATGGAGATTTTCGGAAAGGTTCAATAAAACAATGAGCGAGCCCTTTGTTTTTGATTCCCGCTGCGAAAGCTGCAAAAGCCCCTACGGCGCCGTGCCCTGTGCCGGCGCCGTCACCCTACACGTCCGGCCACTGCAGCGGGAGGTCTTTACCCACTGCGCCTTGGTGCTCCACCGGGAGTTTGCCGGCGTGACCGAGGAGCTGCCCCTGACAGCCGATGGCTGCGACGGGGAGCGGCAGCGCTTTTCCCTCACCTTCTCTGCCCCCGCGGAGCCGGAGCTTTGCTGGTACCATTTCCGTCTTTGGCGGGACGACGGCTCCGGCTGCCTGCTGGACCAAAGCGGCTACCGCAGTGAAGGCGCCGTACAGGCCTGGCAGCTGACCGTTTACGACGATACCCGCCCCACCCCCGCCTGGTTCGGCGAAGGTGTGACATACCAAATTTTTCCAGACCGCTTCTGCCGCCTGTCGGTGCCGGACCCCGCGGGCCTGCCGGGGGACCGCTGGGTCCACCAGAACTGGGACGATGCTCCCGCCTGGCAGCCGGAGCCGGATGGCGTAGTGCGCTGCCGGGACTTTTTCGGCGGCTCTCTGGAGGGCATCCGCAGCCGGTTGGACCGGCTGGAGGAGCTGGGGGTGGGCACCTTGTATCTCTGCCCCATTTTCACCTCCGCCTCCAACCACCGCTACAACACGGCGGACTATCTTACCATCGACCCCATGCTGGGCACGGAGGAGGATTTCCGCCGGCTGTGCCGGGACGCGGAGGCGCGGGGCATCCGGGTGGTGCTGGATGGCGTGTTTAACCACACCGGTTCCGACAGCATCTACTTCAATGCGCAGGGCACCTTCCCCGCCCCCGGCGCCGCCCAGAGCCAGGATTCCCCCTACTATCCCTGGTTCCGCTTCCTCCACTGGCCGGATACCTATGAATCCTGGTGGGGGATTGACACCCTGCCGGCAGTGGAGGAACAAAACCCGGACTATCAGGACTTTATCTTCCGGGGCAAAGACTCCGTGGTCCGCCGCTGGCTTCGGGCCGGAGCGGCAGGCTGGCGGCTGGACGTGGCCGACGAGCTGCCGGACAGCTTTATTGCCGGGCTTCGGGACGCGGTGGAGCAGACCAAGCCCGACGCCCTGCTGCTGGGCGAGGTGTGGGAAGACGGCACCACCAAGGTAGCCTACGGCGTCCGCCGGCGGTACCTGCTGGGGCACGAGACTCACGGCCTGATGAATTATCCCTTCCGCACCGCCGCCCTGGCTTGGCTTACCGGCGGGGACGCCGCCGATTTTCAGGAGGCCATGGAGACCATCCGGGAGCACTATCCCCGCCCCGCCTTTTATTCCGCCATGAATTTCCTGGGCACCCACGACACCCCCCGGATCCTGACGCTGCTGGGCAAGCCCGCCCCCCTTGCCCACAAGGCTGAGCGGGCCGCCTTCCGCCTGAGCCCAGAAGCGCGGAACGCCGCCCTGGAACGGTTGCA
>JAHHSB010000092.1 GCA_020025415.1 Oscillibacter sp.
CACCATTTATGATCGCACGAAGAACATTACGCTTCTGGTCAGCACCCCGGTTCCCCGGCAGCAGCAGTCTGCTGTGGCCGCCGCGTTGATCAGCCGGAAGCCGGAAGTGGAGCAAGTGGGATTTCTGGAGCCTGCCGCTTCCCCCTCCGCCCGAATGCGTCTGCAGATGATGGGTGGGGAGTTCTGCGGCAATGCCTGCATGGCCGCCGCTGCATACCTCTCCGATCAGGAGCAGCTGACCCCGGGGCAGAGCGCCATCTACCCGCTGGAAGTCTCCGGTGCACAAGAGCTGATCACCTGCCGCCTGGAACGGCGGCTCCACCGCTGCCGGGTCAATGTGTCCATGCCCCTGCCCCAGCGGGTCGGCACCGCCCAGCTTCCCCTGCGGGGGCGGGTCTTCTCCGTTCCGGCGGTTTGGTTCCCCGGTATCGTGCACTGCATCGTGCCGGAGCATTTCCTGACCCGCAGTCAGGCGGAGGAGGTCATCCGCCCCCTGTGCGAAAGTCTGGGAGCCGAGGCCTGCGGCATTCTGCTCTTCAGCGAGTCCACCTCCACCTTCACTCCCCTGGTCTATGTGGCCTCCACGGATACCGCCGTGTGGGAGTCGGGCTGCGGCAGCGGCACGGCAGCCCTGGGTGCCCATCTGGCGCTGCGCCGGGGTGCCGACACCTCCACCCCCCTGCATCAGCCCGGCGGCCTGATCACCTCCGCGGCGGAGGTCTGCGGCAAGCACGTAACCGGGCTGGTGATCATCGGCAAGGTGCGGCATATGGAAAGCTGCACCATCAGTTTGGATGAAAATGCCCTGTAAGGGGCCGGTTTGGTTTGTTTGCCCGCCGCGGATGACCTCTGTATCCCGGCGGCATGGATGTATCATATTGGGGAACGGGATTCCCGCAACACTCAGAAAGGATGGCTCATGACAAATGGGTTTGATGAAAAAAATTTTTGGTGATTACAGCTCCCGGGAGCTCAAGCAGATCTATCCTATCGCGGACCGGATCGATGCCCTGGAGGACAGCTACCGCCAGCTAAGCGATGCCCAGCTGCGAGCCAAGACGGATGAGTTCCGCCAGCGTCTGGCCCAGGGTGAAACGGTAGACGACCTGCTGCCCGAAGCCTTTGCCACCGTGCGGGAGGCCACGGACCGGGTCCTGGGAATGCGCCCCTACCGGGTACAGCTCATCGGCGGCATCATCCTCCATCAGGGCCGGATCGCCGAGATGAAGACCGGCGAAGGCAAGACCCTGGTGGCCACGCTGCCCGCCTACCTCAACGCGCTCACTGGCCGGGGCGTGCACATCGTGACGGTGAACGATTACCTGGCCAAGCGTGACTCGGAGTGGATGGGCAAGGTCCACCGTTTCCTGGGCCTGTCCGTGGGTCTGATCATCCACGGCCTGACCAGCAAGGAGCGCCAGGCCGCCTATGCCGCAGACATCACCTACGGCACCAACAACGAGATGGGCTTTGACTATCTGCGGGACAATATGTGCATCTACTCCTCTGAGCTGGTGCAGCGGGGCCATGCCTTCGCCATCGTGGACGAGGTGGACTCTATCCTGATCGACGAAGCCCGTACCCCCCTGATCATCTCCGGCCAGGGGGAGAAGTCCACCCAGCTCTATGATATGACCGAGATGCTGGTGGCCCGGATGAAGAAAAAGGTAGTGGCGGAAGTCGACGCCAAGGAAGCCGAGGATGAAAACGAGGATGCGGACTACATCGTGGATGAAAAGGCCCGCACCGCCACGCTGACCGCCAATGGCATCGCCAAGGCGGAGGCCTATTTCCATCTGGAGAATCTGGCCGACCCCGAAAACTCCACCCTGTCCCACCACATCAACCAGGCCATCAAGGCCCACGGCGTGATGAAGCGGGACATCGACTATGTGGTCAAGGACGGCGAGGTCATCATCGTCGACGAGTTCACCGGCCGTCTGATGTTCGGCCGCCGTTACTCCGACGGGCTCCACCAGGCCATCGAGGCCAAGGAGCATGTCGCCGTGGCCAGCGAGAACAAGACCCTGGCGACCATCACCTTCCAGAACTACTTCCGCCTGTACGACAAGCTCTCCGGCATGACCGGTACGGCCATGACCGAGCAGGAGGAGTTCGGCACCATCTACAACCTGGACATCGTGGAGGTGCCCACCAACCGGCCCAACGCCCGTATCGACGACCCCGACGTGGTATACAAGACCGCCGCGGGCAAGTACCGTGCTGTGATTGCCCAGATCAAGGAGTGCCACGAAAAGGGCCAGCCCGTCCTGGTGGGTACGGTATCCATTGAGAAAAACGAAATGCTCTCCAAGCTTCTGGCCCGGGAGGGCATCGCCCACAACCTGCTCAACGCCAAGAACCACGAAAAAGAGGCGGAGATCATCGCCCAGGCAGGTAAGCTGGGCGCCGTTACCGTGGCCACCAACATGGCCGGCCGCGGCACCGATATCATGCTGGGCGGCAACGCTGAGTATCTGGCCACCGCAGACCTGCGCAAGGCCGGCCTCTCCGACGAGCTGATCGCCGAGGCCACCGGCTACGCCGAGACTGATAATCAGGAGATCCTGGACGCCAGAAAGCTCTTTGCCCAGCGGTTGGCCGTCCATAAAGCCACCATCACCGACGAGGCGGAAAAGGTCCGGGCCGCCGGCGGACTGTTCATCATCGGCACCGAGCGGCACGACTCCCGCCGGATCGACAACCAGCTCCGCGGCCGTGCCGGCCGCCAGGGCGACCCCGGCGAGACCCGCTTCTACCTCTCTTTGGATGACGATCTGATGCGCCTGTTCGGCGGGGATCGCATCACCGGGCTGATGGAAAAGACCGGACTGGATGAGGATACCCCCATCGAGAGCAAGATGCTCACTCGGGCCATTGAAAATGCCCAAACCACCGTGGAGTCCCGGAACTTCCAGTCCCGGAAATCCGTGCTGGAATACGACGACGTGATGAACAAGCAGCGGGAGATCATCTACGGCCAGCGCAAGGAGGTCCTGGATGGCAAGGATCTGAAGGAGACCGTCTTGTCCATGACCCACACCGCCATCGCCGATCATGTGGGCATCGTCTTCGGCGAACGGCTGACCCTGAACGCCGGCGAGCTGCGGGAAGCCCTGCGGGGCCTGGAAGGACTGTACTTCCCCAAGGGGATGTTCCATTTTGACGAACAGACCGCGCCCATGGTCTCCCAGGAGCAGCTGGTGGAGCAGCTCTACAACGCCGCGGTGAATACCTATGAGGCCAAGGAGAGCGAGGTCACCGCCCCGCTGATGCGGGAGCTGGAGCGGGTCATCATGCTCCGGGTGGTAGACGAATACTGGATGGACCATATCGACGCCATGGATGACCTCAAGCAGGGCATCCGGCTGCGGGCCTATGCCCAGACCGATCCCGTCATCGCCTATAAGCAGGAATCCCTGACCATGTTTGAGGAGATGGTCTCCGCCATCCAGAAAGAGACCGTGCGCCGCCTGTTCTCCGTGCAGCTGAAGAAGAACGAGGAAGTCAAGCGGGAGCGCGTGGCCAAAGGCATGGTGGAAAACGTGGGCGGCGACGGCACCGCGCCCAAGAAGCAGCCCGTCAAGGTCAACAAGATCGGCCGCAACGACCTGTGCCCCTGCGGCAGCGGCCTGAAGTGGAAGAAGTGCACCTGCAAGGAGTACCACGATAACTGATTGCAAAGGGACCCTATCCCCTTTAGCTCCCATGGGCATCTGAAAAAAACGCGCGCCCTCTGTTCTCCTGCCGGAGGGCAGGGGGCGCGTTCTTTGACCCATACATGGAGGTATCTATGTCCTTTACCACACACACCAAGCAGGATCTGATCTGGCTGACCGCTCCGCTTCTGGACGGGCAGGATCGGATCCGTCACGGTTTTTCCACCCGGACCGGCGGCGTCAGCCGGCCGCCCTTTGACACGCTGAACCTGGCCCTTGGACGGGGAGACGATCCCGCCGCGGTAGAGGAGAATTACCGCCGCTTGTGCGCCGTTGCTGGCGGCGATCCCGCCCGGACGGTACTCTCCCGCCAGGTCCACGAGGATACGGTGCGCCTGGTGACGGAGGCGGACGTCGGCAAGGGCCTCCGCTTCCCTCAGGATTATACCGCCGATGCCCTGATCACCAATCAGCCGAATCTTACTTTGGTGGTCTTTTCCGCCGACTGCGGGATCCTTCTGCTCTATGACCCCAAAGCCGGAGCCATCGGCGCCATCCACGCCGGCTGGCGGGGCTGCGCCGCCGGCATCGTGGCCAAAACCGTGCGGGAACTGCAGCGGGTCTTCGGTTCCCGGCCAGCGGACCTGCTCTGCGGCATCGGCCCGTGCATCGGCCCGTGCTGCTTTGAGACCGACGACGACGTTCCCCATGCCATGACCGCCGCGCTGGGCGACCGGGCAGCCCCCTATCTGGAGCGGCGGGGCCCCAAGTGGCACGTGGATCTGGCAGGGCTGAACCGGGAATGGCTGCTCTCCGCCGGGGTGGACAGCGCCCATATCCAGCTGTGCAGCCTGTGTACCGCCTGCCATCCGGAGCTGTTCTGGTCCCACCGGAAAATGGGAAATGCCCGGGGCGGGCAGGTGGCTATGATCACCCTTCTATCAACGAAATGAACAGAGGATTGGCGCCTATGAAACGACACGTTTGGAACCGGCTGCTTGCTTTAGTGCTGGTCCCCCTTTTGCTGACAGGCTGCCGGCATGAGGCCCCGGGTGACGGAAGCGGCGATGCTTCCTCCTCCGGCTCCTCCATCCAGGCAAATCTGCCCAAGACCTTTGCCCTTCCCTACTATGACGACGAAACGTTGGATCCCATCACCTGCGCTGACAGCGCCCAGCAGGCCGTGGGGTCCCTGCTTTACGAGGGCCTGTTCCAGCTGGATGCGCAGCTCTCCCCCAAACCCCGCCTGTGCGCCTCTTATCAATACGACGCCGCCACGTACACCTGGACCTTCACCCTGCGCAGCGGCGTCACCTTCAGCGACGGCTCCAGTCTGACCGCCGCCGATGTGGTGGCCACGCTCAACCGGGCCCGCAGCTCCGCCCGCTATCAGGCCCGGCTCAATGAGATTGAATCCGTCTCCGCCAGTGGGGATACAGTGGTGGTTATAAAGCTCACCCGAGCCAATACCGGCCTGCCGGCGCTGCTGGACATCCTCATTGTAAAAGCAGGCACCGAGTCCCAGCGGGTCCCGGTGGGGACCGGCCCCTATGTCTATACCGCCAATCCGGCGGGGCTGAGCGCCCGGGATGACTGGTGGCAGGGCAGCAGTACCCAACCCGTTTCAGAGATCTCCCTGGTGGCCGTCAGCGATGAGGACGCGCTCTTTTACCGTTTCTCCTGCATGGACATCCAGCTGATGGTAACGGATCTGACCGGCAGCAATCCCGTCAGTCCCACCGGCAGCGTCAGCTTTGATGATGCGGATACCACCGTGCTGCAATATATCGGCTTCAACACCAGCCGGTCTGCCCTCTCTTCGGCGGAGCTGCGCCGGGCCATCAGCCTGAGCATCGACCGGGAAAATGCAGTCAGTGCATTTCTCTCCGGCCACGGTAAAGCCACCCAGTTCCCCATCTCC
>JAHHSB010000093.1 GCA_020025415.1 Oscillibacter sp.
GTCACAATTTATTCATAAATAATTCACGAAGCAGACAAAAATCTGGCAAACGATTGATTTCATTTTCAAAATACATTATAATGGATTCACAATTCCTGATGGGGGGCTTTTCCCGCGGAGACTGGCAGTTTCGTCTGGCTGCTCGGGAGAGGGGAGAGATCCCACTGGGAAATGATTTTGAGGAGGGAATTTATGAAAACCACCAATAAGACCAACTGGACTGCGGCAATTGGTATTGCCTGCGTCTGGATGGGCACCCACTTCGGCCCTGGCGTGGGCAGCGGTACCCAGATCATTCAGTACTATGTCAAGTACGGCCTGCCCGGCATCATCTGCTCTATCCTGGCTATGGCCATCCTGGGCTACGGCCTGTACTGCTCCACCGAGTTCTCCCGCATCTACAAGACCTATGACTATGGTACCTGGATGCAGAAGATCTGGGGCTACAAGTGGGTCAGCGTTCTGTTCGACCTGTCCTTCATCATCACCTGCATGACCGCTCTGGGCGGCTCCCTGAACGCCATTGCTACCCTGCTGAACCAGCAGTTCGGCCTGAACTACTGGGTTGGCGTGGGCATCATGGTCGTGTGCGCTGCTCTGCTGTGCGCCTTCGGTGCTAAGCTGGTTACCGCCGCTTCCTCTTACATGATGTACGCGGTGCTGGCCGTTCTGGCTATGATCCTGGTCCTGGTGTTCATCTATGGCGACTCCGATCTGTCCGGCTCCATCGCCAACCAGGCCACCAACCTGCCCGACGCCTCCTGGCCCAAGGCTCTGTGGAGCGCCATTATCTACGCCGCTTTCCAGTGCACCGTTATCGCCAACATCTCCTCCGTTGCTATGACCGTTCCCAACCGCTCTACCTCCAAGTGGGCCGGTATCATCGGTATCATCGGCAACGCTGGCATGCTGGTCATCATGGGCACCATGCTGTTCGCTTACACCAACGTGTTCGACATCACTGCCGAGGCTCTGCCCTTCTACGCCGTTCTGAACCGTATCGGCTTTGGCTGGGCGAAGGTCGTGTACGTCTGCGTGGTGTTCGTGGCCGTGCTGTCCACCGCTGTGGGCTTCTGCTTCGGCGGTCTGGCTCGTTTCTCCAAGTTCTATCGTAAGCCCGAGGATAAGACTCCTCTCAAGGACGGCATCCTGGTTGCTTGCATCCTGATCGCTTGCTCCTTCTGCTCTAAGTTCGGTATCGTGGCTCTGGTTTCCACCGGCTACACCATCCTGGGCTACATCAACCTGCCTCTGCTGCTCCTGCCCGCTATCATCTTCGGCGGCAAGAAGATCAGCAAGAAGTATCTGCAGGAGAACAACATCGAGGCCCCCGGCATCGACGAGTAATTCTACTTACAGAGAATTAACAGACGAGTTAAAAAGGGCGCCAACCGCAAGGTTGGCGCCCTTTAACCATATGGCGGGGCCGGAAACGGCCCATTTAACACAAAAGCGGAAAATCCGGGCAAGAAGCCTTTTCACAGCCTTCCCGCAATGCTATAATCGGGATACGCCTTTGGGCGGAAAAAAGAAGGGACGTGTCTTACGTGCATCATCGTTACCATCGTCAGCCCACCCTGGGCATGCGCAATCTGAAAACTGCGCTTGCCACCGCGTTCATCACGCTGGTGTATTACTTCCTGGACCGCAGCCCTGCCTTTGCCTGTATCGGCGCCATTTTTGGCATGGGCTCGGATATGGAGGATTCCAAGCTCAACGGCGGTAACCGTCTGTTTGGCACTATCATCGGCGGCCTGCTGGGCATGGGTCTGTTCCGCATCTATCTCATCTTCCGGCCCCAGGGCGGACGCAGCCTGCTGCTGGTGCCGCTGATGTTCGTGGGAACGATTCTGTTGATCCTGCTGTGCCAGTATTTCTGGGTGGGCGGCGTGCAGCCTGGGGGCGTGGTGCTGTGCATTTTGCTGTTCAACACTCCGGTGGATACCTATATCAGCTACGCCCTCAACCGGATCCTGGATACGGCCGTGGGCGTGATCGTGGCCCTGGCCGTCAACCGCTTCTTCCCTCGGGAGCGGGTGCTGCGCTGGCTGGGAAAAGGGGAGCAGGCTGAACCGGGCGGGGAGCTTTCTCCTTCCGGCGGGGAGGAGTGACCGCCGCAAGCGCCCCAGTCTCAGGAGTCGGGTCTTTTTTTCACGGAAAACCACGGGGAATGCACACGAGCTGCAAGAAATGGAAATGATATTTGTGCAGTATGCCAAGGAAAGTTGTGCTATAATAATGTGAAAAGAACTGCGACTTTAAAGCGCTAAAATTTAAGGCGATAAATTATAAAAGGGAGACGAAGAGCAATGATCGCAAAAAGACTTCGAAAATCCCTGGATTCCGCCGTTTGTATCCGGGATATTTTTGAAGAGGGGAAAAAGATGGCTGCCGTCTATGGGGCGGAGAATATTTTCAATTTTACCATCGGCAACCCCAGCATTGAACCCCCGGCCATCGTGAATGAGACCCTCAAGGAGCTGCTGGATTCCGAGCCCGCCCTGCAGCTTCACGGCTATCCGGCCAACGTGGGCTTTCCCGAGGTGCGCCGCCACCTGGCCGAGCATCTGAACCAGAAGTTCGGCTGTGCCTATACGGAAGAGGGCATTATTATGACCAGCGGCGCGGCCTCCGCCATTGCCATTTTGAGCAATACCCTCTTGGATCAGGATGACGAGGTGGTGACCTTCTCCCCTTATTTCTGGGAGTATAAGAACTATGTGGAGACCTTCTACGGCAAGCTGGTGCCCGCCGCCTGCGATCCCCGCACGCTGCAGCCCGACCGGAGCAATCTGGAGGCGGCCCTTTCCCCCCGGACCCGCTTTGTGCTGATCAACACGCCCAACAACCCCACCGGTGCGGTGTATACCGAGGATTCCATCCGCATGGTGGCGGAGGTGCTGGAGGCCAAGCAGGCCGAGTACGGCCACCCCATTTACCTGGTCTCTGACGAGCCCTATCGCCGCCTGGCCTACGATATGGAGGTCCCGTACCTGACCCACTACTACGCGAACACCATCGTGGTCTACTCTTACAGCAAGGCCCTCTCCATTCCTGGCGAGCGCATCGGCTATATTGCCATGGAGCCCACGGTGGCGGATTTTGACGACCTGCTGGCCGGCTGCACGGCGTCTTTGCGCTTTTTAGGGTATGTAAACGCGCCTACCCTGCAGCAGAAGCTGCTGCTGCGCTGCGCTGATGTGGCAGTGGACACGGCTATCTACAAAAAGACCCGGGACGTCCTCTATGAGGGGCTGCGGAAGATCGGCTATACCTGCAATCACCCCGACGGCGCGTTCTACCTGTTTGTCAAGGCCCTGGAGGAGGACGATGTGGCCTTCTGCGAAAAGGCTAAGGAGGAGCGGATCCTTCTGGCGCCCGGCGCCGCCTTTTCCGGCCCCGGCTGGGTGCGCATCTCCTACTGCGTGTCCGCCGAGACGGCGGAGCGCAGCCTGCCCGGCTTTGCCCGGCTTTACGAGAAATATCGGAACCGGACCTGACCCGGCTCCCGCTTATCAGCTCCCCGGCGGCGCACAGCGCCGCCGGGGAGCTGATGTATTTTCCAGGCGGACGGAGGGGGAGCGGCGGAAAGGCCCTGGCCGCTTTTGCCGGCGACCGGGCGCGGGGATCCGTTTTCCGGAGTCTATTGACAGCTGGGCAGTTTTGGCATATACTTAACAACGTTAACCATTTAAGAGGGGACGGGAAGCCCATGGAATGGACAGATATGATGCACTACCAGCACCAGATGCAGAAGATCGTGCGGGCCCTGCTGCCCGTGCGGAAATCCGCGCTGACCGCCAGCGAATGTGAGCTTTTGGCCCATCTGTACCTGCGGCCGGCCCAAAACACGCCCGTTCTGCTCAGCCAGGGCAGCGGCATGAAAAAAGAGGCAGTAAGCCGCTGCCTGAAATCCCTTTATGAAAAGAACTGCATCCGCAAGCAGCGGCAGGCGGCGGACGAGCGGAGCTACCAGCTGTTTATCACGCAGACCGGCCTGGACGAATTAAAGAAGGGCTACGAGAGTATCCTGCAGCCCTTCTACGATCTGTGGCGCAGCGCCGGCGCGGATTTTGAGACGTTTATGCAGGCTGCGGACAAGCTTGCCGCACACATGAAGAAAGGACAGGAACAACCCCGTGACCATGAGATTTTATGATGCACTGCAGATGGACCCATCTGTACTGAAACGGAAGATCGCCGCTTGTGACACCCGGCGGGAGAAGGATTATTACTGGATTGCTGTGGCGGCCCGCTCGGTGCTGATCGTGGCCTTTGCCATCGTGCTGATCAGCTTGCTGTCCGCCGTGTTCGGCGCTGACAACACCCCTCTGGCGGTGGTGCTGTTTTGTATGATACTCAGCATCCGTTTTGTGGATTTTGGGTACTGTATCGGTGACTCCCTCGTTGCCCTGGCGGCGGTGCTGGCTATTTTGGTGTTCGTTCCCTGCGCGGCGGCGGTGGTTCCGCCGCTGCTGCTGCTCCCGCTGCACTTTGCGGCTTTTTTCGCCCTGCTGTATATGACCGCCCAGCGTCCGGAAATGGGCAACGGCGGCCTGTACAGCTTTGCCTACATCTACCTGACGGGCAACCCGGTGCTGGGAGAGGCTCTGGTTCGCCGGGGGCTGCTGGCCCTGGCGGGCTATTTGATCTGCGGCGCCATTTTGTTTGCCAAGCACCGGGAGCAGAACAAGACCACCCGCTTTGGGGCGCTGGTACGCAAGTTTCATCTTTCCTCGCCCGTGTGCCTGTGGCAGCTGCGGATGGCCCTTGGCGTGAGTCTGGTGCTCAGTGCCGGGCAGGTATTTGGCGTGGAGCGGTTTATGTGGATGGGCTTTGCCTGCGCGTCGCTGCTGTCTGAATATCCCTACTGTGCCAATCCCACTGTCCGCTTCCGCCAGCGGATCGTAGGGGCGGTGGCAGGCTCCTGTGCGTTTTTGGCCCTTTACCTGGTGACGCCGGAAGCCCTTCATTCCCTCATGGGCCCGCTGGGCGGGCTGTGTCTGGGCTTTTGTACCGATTACCGCTACAAAACAGCCATGAACTGCTTCGGCGCGCTGATGCTGGCCACCGGGATCTACGGGCTTCGGGGGGCGGTGATCCTGCGGATCGCGGATACGCTCCTGGGCGTGACATTCGGCCTGGTATTCGCGGCGGTTTTCCACCGGCTGGCCGCGGCCCGTCTGCTGCCCAGCCTGAAGGATGAGTGACGAACTGCTGCCGACAGGGCGGCAGGAAAAACCCCCGCACATTCCCTTTGGGGAATGTGCGGGGGTTTTAACATGCCAAGACGGGGGCATCAGGTCGGACAGAAGGCCTGCGCCTTGGGCAATAATGCCCTTACTGGTCGTTCTTGATGGCGGCCTGCGGGACAGCTAGCTATACATAGCAATCTCTACCTCTTTGTCATTGTTTCAATTTAGAGTGTTAGACTTATCGGAATTCTTTTAACTGGTATGTCAAGGTTCCTTTTTCTCTTTTTGGAAAGCCTCCC
>JAHHSB010000094.1 GCA_020025415.1 Oscillibacter sp.
GTACCGTGGGCATACCCATACCCGGACGCATATAGCGCCGGCGATACCGGGACCAGCGCAAGCCGTCCAGGATCACCCACACCACCAGCAGCACCATCAGCAGGCTTATAAGGCTTACCACCAGGCTGCCCAGGGTGGGCGCAAAGTAGCCAACCGAGACGCTCTCATACCCGCCGGCAATGGCGTGGTAGCTCTCCGACACCGGGGGAATGTAGTTTTCCTTCACGGTAACGCCGTAACCCGCCGCCATGTAGTCGGTCAAGGCATCGAAGGTGGTGCGCACCGCCGCGTCATAGTCCCTGGCGGCAAAGTCGGTCTCCATATAGTTCCAGAGGATGTTCTGCAGCTGGTTGGTCTCCGATTCGCTCCAGCCGCTGCCCCAGCCCATGTAGTAATCCCCCACCGGGGCGCCGTTGTACTCATTTTTCAGTGCCAGCACCAGCAGCACGCCGTTGTCCCGCTCCGCCGAACCCACGCCCAGGCGGGTAAACTCCTGGGCAGTGTACTGGTCGATGGGGGTCTCCCCGGTGGTTTCCACCACCTCCACGGCGATCTGAGCCCCGGTCTGGGCGAAGAGGGAGTTGTTCATGGCGTCAATGTAGGCCTTGGTGTCGTCGCTGATGACGCCCGCCTCATCCATCACATATTGATAGCTGCCGCTGACGCTGGTGGAGGGTAAGACGCTCTCATCCGGCTTTTTGGCCCGGCCGATGCACACGCCGGCCACAATGGCCAGCACCATCACCACCGCCGCCACGCTTCGTTTTTGGAAGAATTTCATGCTTGTTTGTCCCTTTCATTCCCGCCGGGGCCCACCGGGACCCGGCCAATCCCCGTCGCCTTCAGCGGAGAACCGTCAGTTATTCAGCTCCATGAGCTTCTTCTTAAGCTCCCCTTCGATCTTGCCCAGCTCCACCTCGGCAGCCTTGCGCTTTTCGGCGCCCTCCCGCTGGATATTGAGCACCTCGTCCAGGGTGGAGATCAGCTGCTCATTGGTGTGGCGCAGGGTCTCCAGATCCACCACGGAGCGCTCCGCCTCCCGGGCGGTCTCCAGGGTGCCCATTTTCAGCAGATCCGCGTTTTTCTGCAGCAGCTCGTTGGTCATCTCCGTCACCGCGCTCTGGGCGGCGGTGGCCTGACGGCTGTGCTCCAGGCCCAGGGCCAGCACCATCTGGCTCTTCCACAGCGGGATGGTATTCACCAGGGAGGACTGGATCTTCTCCACCATCAAGGTGTCGTTATTTTGCAGCAGGCGGGTCTGGGGCCCCATCTGGATGGAGATCATCCGGGTCAGCTGCAGGTCGTGGAGCTTCTTTTCAAAACGGTCGCACATCTGCACCAGGTCGTTATAGCGCTGGGCGTCCTCCTGGGCGCCGGTCTGCTCGGCCTTTTTGCGCAGCTCCTCCAGCTCACCGGCACGCACCTCCCCCAGGCACTTCTTGCCCGCCAGGATATACATAGTCAGCTCTTTATAATACTTCAGGTTCAGCTCATACATCTGGTCGAACATGGCCACGTCCTTCATCAGCGTGACCTGATGCTGCTGCAGCTCCCGGGCGATCTTGTCCACGTTGGCCTCCACCTTGGAGTACTGGGCCTTCATGCTCTCGAGCTTGTTGCCCGCCTTTTTGAACAGGCCGAAGAGGCCCTTTTTCTCCTCTTCCTCCTTGCCGAAGCCATCCAGCTCCACCACCAGCTCAGACAGGGACTTGCCCACC
The DNA here is from genome assembly GCA_020025415.1 of Oscillibacter sp. Taxonomy (GTDB): domain Bacteria; phylum Bacillota; class Clostridia; order Oscillospirales; family Oscillospiraceae; genus Oscillibacter. The sequence goes on from JAHHSB010000094.1 coordinate 1,719, forward strand.
TCGCCCAAGTCCTTGGCGCGCACGGAGTTCAGGGCGTTTTGGGAAAAGTCCGCCACGTTTCTCTGGGCTGCCACGCCGTACTGCAATATCATGTTGGAGTCGTGCAGGTCGATCTTCTTGGAAAACTCCTCCACCGCCTGCTTTTCCGCATCGTTGAGAAGGTTTTCGTCCATCGCCACGAGCTCGGCTTCCGGTTTGGCCGGCTCAGCGGCAGGGGCGGCGGGGGCGCTGGGCTCCAGCGTCAGCTCCGGCACAGCGGCAGCAGCCGCGGCGGTTTGTACATTCTCGGGGGTCAGGGTCAGCTCCGGGATCATATTTTTTTCATCAGCCATGGTCGTTTCTCCTCCATTTACGGTTTGATTGCTTCATCATCGCTCCGGATCTCCCGGAGCAGGCACAGCGTCCACGCCGCCGCGCCGGCCAGCCACAAAAGGCCGCAGCCCAGCCGCAGCCGCCGCTTGTCCGACCGGCGGCTCCCGGCCAGATGGGCAAGTCCCAGCACCGCGCTGATCAGCGCCCCCAGGGCACAGCGCCAGCGGCGAGCGGGGCAGCAGGTTTTCATCGCTTCTATCAGCCTGCCTCCTTACAGCTCCAGCTTGATGTCGGGGTCGTCCTTGGGGGCGCTCTGGGCCTTCATGCCCTCCCCGGCCAGCCCCTCCTGGGCCATCATATTCTCCAGCACGGTGATGTCCGCGGAGATGTCCATAGCATCGGCGCCGTACAGAGCATCCAGCTGCTTTTCAAAGGCGGCCACGATGGTACGCATCATCCCCTCCACCTTGGTCAGGGTGGAGTCGATATTCTCCCCGGCAACACCGGTGCCGCTCATACGGTCATAGGCGTTGAGGAGCTTCAAGGTGGTGGGCAGGTAGTAGTCCATAAAGCGCCGGATCTGGGGCAGCTTTTTGGGGTCCCGCTTCACTTCCTCAAAAATCTTGGCAGACACCTGCTCCAACCGGACAATGTCGGCAGAGATGCCGGGGTCGGCGATGTTGTCGTCCAGCCGCTTCATCTCGGCGATAGCCAGCTGGCCGTCTTTGAGCATTTTGTCCAGCTCCGGATTGCCGGTGGAAACCGGCTCGGCCTTTGGTTTCTCCGGCGCCGCCGCCCGGGTCTTGCCCCCCACGGCACCGCCCCGGCACAGCAGCGACACCAGGGCAAACACCCCGACGGACGCCGCCGCCAGCAGCGCATAGTGGGCCGGCTCATACAGCGGGAACAGGCAGGCGTAAGCCAGCCAGGTAAGACCGACGGCGTAAAAGGGAGCCACCGGCTTGCGAACCTCCATAACACTCCTCCTCTGTGGTAATGAACATAGTCGATAAGTGCGTTCTTATGTTGTCTATTATACGTCTCCCGCCCCCCGCGGTCAAGAAAAACAGGGGGTGTTGCAAAATGCAACACCCCCTGGCAAAATGCCCAACTCCATATGCGGAGTTGGGCATTTTGTGTCGCCTGCGGGCGGGTGATTGGGCGCGAAGGGGGGCTCATGGCCGCCCCCTTTCCGCTTCCCCTGCCGCGTGGCCTGTTCAAGTTTTCAGCGCAGCCCGATTTTTCCACAGTCCCGCGCGTCACCCGGGCAGACCGTAGCCCCCGGTGACCGGGTCCTGAAACCCGGCCAGTTCCGGCGTGCGGTAAGTGAACCACACAAACAAAACTACCACCCCCCCCAGCAGCACAAAGCCCAAAAGCTGCTGCCAGCCAGAGGAGAAGGTCCCCCGCCGGCCCCAATAGGCATCCAGGGCGAAGGTGGCCGCCGCGGCTGCCACGAAAACCGCGATGTCCAGCCACAGCACATGGCGGCCCAGCACACCGGTATAGGTATAAAACAGCACCGGGATCAGCAGCGCCCCGACCCACACGGCGATGCCCCGCACCGCCAGGAAGTTAGGCCGGTTGGCAAACCAGAATTCCACGGCGGAAAAGACAAATACCGGCATCACCAGCAGCTTCATATGCTCCCAGGTGGATTCGTTCACCGCCGAAAAGGCCGCTGCCACCGGGCTCTGCCCACTCCACTCATATACGAAATGCAGCGCCGTCCCCGCCGCTACCGTCCACAAAAAGCCTGCCGCCGCCCAGATCCAGCCCCGTTTCCTCATGGCGCACCTCCAACGAAAAAAGCCGCGGCAACGATCTGCCGCAGCTTTCATTGTATGCGCTTTTGCCCCAGTTTATGCCTGGGCACCGGTGAAAGCGGGCACCAGCAGCGCCGGCAGCTCCCCGTCGGCCGTAAAGCTGCTGCCTTCCAGGCGCACCGACTCGGTCTCCGGGAAGCAGGCCAAAAAGTCCTGCACCCCCGTCAGCTCCTTCAATCCGCAGGGCGGAGCGCAGTAGTGCATGGGCACGGCGCAGCGAGGCGCCAGGGCCCGGATCTGCTCCGCCGCCTGGCGGGCGTCCAGGGTATAGATGCCGCCCACGGGCACCAGCACCACATCGCAGCGGCCCACGGCGGCCAGCTGATCCGCCGTCAGCGGATGGCCCAGATCGCCCAGGTGGCACAGCCGCGTGCCGCCGGCGGTGAAGATCCGCACGGTGTTGCTCCCCCGCTGGGCGCCGCCCACGGCATCGTGAAAGGTGGCCACCTCCTCTACCTGGAAGGGGCTCTCCCCGGCGGGTAGCAGCTCCACCGCCTGGCGGCAGTTGTGGTCAAAATGCTCGTGACTGCAGTAGACCGCGTGGGCCCGGAGCTGCAGCAGCGGATAGCCGCAGCCCTCCCCATAGGGGTCCACTACGATCCGATAGCCGTCCTGCTCCAGCAAAAAGCAGGCGTGTCCCAGCCAGCTGATCTGCATAGATTGCTCCTTTCCAGGCGGCGCTGCCGCCCCAGTCCCGGTCCCGGCCTCGGCGGGTCAGTCCGCCGCCTGCTTCGGAACGAATTCACACGCACAGGCAAAGCAGCGCTCCCCCTGCACCAGCCCTTCCATCAAATAGCGGTCTTCCCCGTCCCGAAAGCCCACCAGCAGGATCTCTTCATCCAGCAGGGCCTCCCGGCTGTAATTGAGGGAGAAGACCCGGGGCTCCCGCTCCTGCAGATCCCGGGGCAGGCTGTCCCAGATCAGGTTGCCGTAGTGCCCGCTGTGGAAATGGCCGTTGCCGTCCAGTTCCGAGTAGCGCACCCGGTGGCTGTCCAGCTCCTCCAGCCCCTCCGCCGGCAGCTGAATCTTCCGGCACTCGGGGCAGTCCACCTCCACCGGACAGCGGGTAAAGCGCCGGGCGGTGAAGGCGGAAGGCCGCAGGATCTTCCGGCTTTCCGGATCCACCAGGATCCACTCGCTTCTGCCCCAGATGCAAGGCTCCCCCTTCCCGTCGCAGAAGCGGTAGCTGCGGCGGGTGTGGGCCGCCTTGGCCCCATCTTCCCAGGTGGTGATGGTCAGCCGCTCTCCGGCAGTGGGGCGGCGAAGGAAATGCAGGGTGATCCGGGAGAGGAGGAATACCTGTCCCAGCTTCCGCAGGTGGGGATAGTCCAGTCCCCGGGCGTCATAGTCCTGGCCCGCCGTCGAGGCTGCCAGTGCCAGCACCGTGCCCACCCGGACCCGGGCCCGGGCGTCGCAGCTGCTGAAGGTCAAATCCTCCTGCCGGGCGTAGCTGTCTTCCGCCTGCCATTCTTTACGGTCTTCCAACGCTGTGATGCTCCTTTGTCTCCAGTCTCATCCACCGGAGAGATTTTTGTTCAGTTTAGCACAACTTTCTCCAAAGCTCAAGAGGCCAGCGGCGGCATTGACTTTCCGGCCGAGGCTGGGTATGATAG
>JAHHSB010000095.1 GCA_020025415.1 Oscillibacter sp.
CAAAACTGTAGCCAACGCCATGAGCGGCTATAAGGAAATCAACTACCGGGCCATGCGGCTGCTGCCCCGGGGCGGGTATCTGGCCACCTGCTCGTGTTCTCATTTCGCTACGGGGGAGAAGTTTGTGCAGATGCTTCACGCCGCCGCCCGGGATGCCCACGTCCAGCTACGGCAGATTGAGGCCCGGCAGCAAAGCTGCGACCACCCCATTCTCTGGGGCGTGGAAGAAACCAGCTACCTGAAGTTCTACCTGTTCCAGGTGGTGTAAAGGCTCCGATGGGATGCAAAAAGAGGTCCCCGCCAATATGCGGGGGCCTCTTTTCCGTATGTTTCAGGTGGAAGCGGGAATCCAAGCTGCTCCATCTGGGCCTGGGTATCCAGCTCGCAGCCCAGGCGCTCGGTCCCCTCCCGGATGACCTCCCGGAAGCAGCCGGCGGCAAATTTTTTGTCCTTGAGCTTCTTTTTCAGACTGGACGGCTCCATATCCGACACGGATTTGGAGGGGCGCATCCGCGCCGCCGCACCGATCATGCCCCGTCAGCTCATCGGCAGCAAAAGGGCACCTTTCCCACCTCCGGCTCCTCATCGCTGCACAGGCCATAGCCACGGCTGCAGGCCGCATGGATCAGCTCTTCGCTGCAGCCTCCGACCCGCAAAGGTCCGTATGCAAATGCTTTTACACGCTGCGGCTGAGCATCTCCATGAGTTGATCGGCGTAGTGATAGCTGTCCTTGGACAGCCCGGTAAAGATCTTCACCAGGCAGGGATCGGGGGTGCCGCCCGCAGCCCGAATGTAGTTGAAGCCGGTGCAGGCTTCGGTATGATACCGCTCACGCAGAGCCTGGCACCAGGGTCCCACATAGATTCGGTCGCAGGAGATGCTGGTCTGATAACAGCTGCCGGTAATCAGGTAATAGACTGCCTGCAGGGTCTGGACTTGTTTTTTCTTCTCCCGGGCGATGCACATCAGCGTATTTCGGGCCCAGGACGGCGCCTGCCGGGCAAAAATCTGATAATACCGGCAGTCCGCCAGGGTCTCCTCGATAAAGCCAGTGATGACCTCCAGCATATCCATGGCCTCGCTGCCCATGCAGCAGGGGTCCTTTTCTGCCCCAGGCAGGTTCCCCTCCGCCCGGCGCAGCTCCGCCTCCACAGGTCCCGGCCCCTGGGCGGCGCCATTAGCCGGTACGGACGGCGCAAAAGGTTCCAGACTGGGGGCTACCCGCTGCCAAATCTGGTCATACTGTCGATAGTCATACGGCATTGCCGCCTGGTTCTGCGTTTGTTCAGTGTTGAGATTTTGTTCCATGAACTCCCCCTCCTTTTCTCCCCAGACTATGTAGCTTTCCGGCGGCAGGTGACTATATCCATGATTTCCCGGTTGAAAACTTTCCAAACTGTTGCATAAGCAATTTGCTTTTTTCCGGGGAGTCTGATAATATGTGGATGTTGCGCCAAAATTATTGTTTTTTCAGCTTTTAGTAAGGAGGACAGCAGTTATGCTGGAATTAAAACATATCAGCTACTCCGTCAGTGATGCGGGCGAAGAGCTTTCCATTTTAAAAGATATTTCCCTGACCATCCCCGACCACAAGCTGATGGTCTTTACCGGCCCCAACGGCGGCGGCAAGACCACCCTGGCCAAGGTCATCATGGGCCTGGTCAAGCCCACCTCCGGCCAGATCCTCTGGAACGGCGAGGATATTACGGAGCTGGGCATCACCGAACGGGCCAAACGCGGCATCAGCTACGGCTTCCAGCAGCCTCCCCGCTTCAAGGGGCTGACCGTGCGGAATCTGCTGACCCTGGCTTCCGGGAACGAGGCACTGTCCAAGGACCAGTGCTGCCAGTACCTGACCAAGGTGGGTCTTTGCGCCAACGACTATCTGGACCGGGAAGTGGATGTCTCTCTCTCCGGCGGCGAGGTCAAGCGCATTGAGATTGCCTCTATCCTGGCCCGAAACGCAGAACTGATGATCTTTGACGAGCCCGAGGCCGGCATCGACCTGTGGAGCTTTGCCCGTCTGACCGAGACCTTTGAGCAGATCCACAGCGACGGAAAGGCCACCATGATCATCATCTCCCACCAAGAGCGGATCATCTCCCTGGCCGACGAGGTCATCGTCGTGGGCAGCGGGCTGATCCAGCACCGGGGCTCTCCCCGGGATATTCTTCCCAAGATCCTATCCGATACCCTGGGCTCCTGCCCGGTATTGACCAACGGAGGTGTGCAGGCATGATGGATTATGAAGTGGATCGCGAGCTGCTGGAAAAAATCGCCGACCTGGTGGGCAAGCCGGTGGGCGCGTTCAATATCCGCAAGGACTCCGGCTGCGACGGCCGCCAGAGTACCGAGCACATTGAGATCACCAGCAAGGAAGACAAGCCCGGCATCGACATCCGCATCAAGGATGGCACCGCGGGCGAAACTTGCCACATTCCGGTGATCATTACCAAGCCCGGTGTGGAGGAAATGGTTTATAACGATTTCTTTATCGGGGAGAACTGTGACGTCAACATCGTGGCCGGCTGCGGTATCCATAACTGCGGCGACCAGACCTCCCGCCACGACGGTGTCCATACCTTCTATGTGGGCAAGAATTCCCATGTACACTACACCGAGAAGCACTACGGAGACGGTGACGGCAAGGGCGGCAAGATCATGAATCCCCAGACGGTGGTCTATCTGGAAGAGGGCGCAAGCATCCAGATGGACACCACCCAGATCCGGGGCATCGATTCCACCAAGCGCTATACCAAGATCGTCTGCGGCAAGGGAGCCGAGGCCGTGGTGACCGAGCGGCTGCTCACCCACGGCGACCAGGTGGCGGAGAGCGACATGGAAATCGTCCTGGACGGCGAGGGCTCCAAGGGGCGGGTCATCTCCCGCTCTGTGGCGCAGGATAACTCCAGCCAAGTCTTCTATCCCCGCATGGTGGGCAACGGGCCGTGCTTCGGCCATGTCCAGTGCGACTCCATCATCATGGGGCAGGCCAAGATTAAGTCCATTCCCGCCATCACCGCCAACTCCACAGAGGCGCAGCTCATTCACGAGGCGGCCATCGGTAAGATCGCCGGCGACCAGCTTCTGAAGCTGGAGACCCTGGGGCTGACCGAGGAGGAGGCTGAGGACTGCATCCTCAAGGGCTTCCTGGCCTGAGTCCCAGCGGGAAACACAACCTGGTAAAAACCGGAAGGGCTTTTGGAAAACCACGCTGCCCCTTTCTTTTCCGTTCCGCCACACCCAGATGGATGGGATGCAGGGCGGGGAATTTCTGAAGTGGCTGCAGCGGGAAATCCGGCCGCGGCAATCCAAAAAGGCACGGGAGATCTTTTGATCTCCCGTGCCTTTTTGGATTTCTTTTCTCTAAAGAGCCCCGTTTATACGCCGCTCCGGGCAAACAGCGAGGTTTGCTCCGGCGCCGCCATCTCCTCCAGCCGGCCCAGGTCCTGCAGGTACTTCTTTTCATACTCCCGGGCAATGCCGCCGTATTCTCCGCTGTTGGTCTTTAAAAGCTCCACATACTGGTGGGACTCCAGTTCCAGGGCCTTCCCCGTCTCCAACACGATCAGCGCCAGGTTGGAGCAGTGATCCGCCACACGCTCGAAGTTGTTGATCAAGTCGTTGAACACAAAGCCCGCCTCCAGCGTGCAGCTGCCGCTTTGCAGCCGATTGACATGCTGGGCCTTGAGCCGTTCAGTGAGGATGTCGATGGTATCCTCCAGCGGCTCCACCCGGACGGCCGCTGCCATATCGTTTTCCGCCAGGGCGCGGAAGGTCAGATCCATCACCTCGTCCACCGCCCGTTCGCAAATCTCCAGCCCGGCCCGGGCTGCCTCGGAAAAGCTCATATTCTTACTGTGCAGCTCCTGGGCTAACTCGGCAATGTTCATGGCGTGGTCTGAAATCCGCTCCAAATTGGTCAGACTCTGCAGCAGCTCAGCGGAGCGCCGGTTTTCATTCTCCGACAGATTATGGGCCGAGAGCTTGACCAGATAGCTGCCCAGCTTGTCCTCATAATGGTCCACCCGTTCTTCCCGGCTCTGGATCTTGTCAAACTTCAGCTGCTGAAACTCCGAGAGCAGCTCCACCGCCCGCTTCATGTTCTTCCAGGCGGCGGCCATCATCAGGTCCGTGGTATTTTTGGCCTGTTTCAGGGCCACGGCCGGATAGTTCAGGAAACGCTCGTCCAACAAATTGGCCTCAAATTCCTTGTCCTCTTCATCCTCCGGCCCATCGGGGAAGGTATTGATGGCCATCGAGGACAGCAGGGAGCGAAAGGGAAAGAGGATCACCACTGCGAAGACCTTGAACACAGTATTAATCAGGGCGATGCCCACACTGGTGGCGACCCCATCCATGAACGAGAGCCAGCCGGCCATAGAGGCCAAGGCAAAGAGAATCAGGAAGATGCTGCCTCCCACAACATTAAAATATAAGTAGGTAAAGGCGGCCCGCTTGCCGTTTTTGTTGGCGCCGATGGCCGAGAGCAGCACCGGCACGCAGGCGCCCACGCTCATGCCCACTACCAGGTACACCGCCGTGCGGTATTCGATCACGCCTGTGACCGCCATCGCCTGCAGGATACCGATGGAGGCGGAGCAGCTCTGGATCATGGCGGTGACGGCGATGCCGATGGCCACGCACAAGATGGGGTTGGACACCACCGACAGTGTCTCCAAAAACGCCGGGCTTTCCTGCAGCGGCTCCATGGCGGCGGACATGGTTTTCATGCCGTTCATCAGCACCGCCAGGCCCAGCAAAATCACGCCCGCGTTTTTCCTCCGGGCGCTTTTTCCCGTCATGTACACCACGATACCCACGATGGCCACCACCGCAAAAATGGTGGAGGTGGACAGCAGGTTGGCCGCACCGGAGCTGCTGATGCTGGCCAAGCTCAGAATCCAGCCGGTGGCCGTGGTGCCGATGTTTGCGCCCATGATGATGCCGATGGCTTGGGACAGCTGCATGATCCCGGAGTTGACAAAGCCCACCACCATCACCGTGGTGGCCGAGGATGACTGGATAATCGCCGTGACAAACGTTCCCAACAGTACCCCCTTCAGGGGATTGGAGGTCAGCTTTTCCAGTGTGGTCTCCAGTTTGCTGCCCGCCACCTTTTTCAACGCGTCTCCCATCAGCGTCATGCCGAACAGGAAAAACGCCAGGCCGCTGAGCAGTGTAATGACAGACGAAATATCCATGCCTATCCTACCCTTTTTGCAAATTTCCAACTGTCAGCCCGGCTGATCTCCGGGCATCTGCTTCCATTTTCTATTGTAGCACGTTTCTTTTTCCACTGGGCAGGCTTTTGTTTCGTTATTATTTCCATAAAAGCATATAAAGTCTTTTTTCATTTTGTGTAAATTGCTAAAGAATTCATTTAAAACTTGACAACCTTCGT
>JAHHSB010000096.1 GCA_020025415.1 Oscillibacter sp.
CCCTTCTTTTTTCTTCCCCGCTGCAATGCACGAAGCAAACCGCCCGGGCCGTGTTATAAGAACCTGCATATCAACAGATTGTGCAAACGGGAAGGCAGCCATAAATCTGAGATTGAGCGAAAGACCCCGGCGCCACGAAACTGATCGATCTGTCGGCGTTGCAGATCTCCAACCGTGTGGGCTGTTTCGGCTGCTGGACCAAAACGCCGGAAAAATGCGTCATCCAGAACGACGCGGTCCGGGTCTATCCCCACATTGCGGCCAGCGACCGGGCCCTCTATGTCTGCCGCGTCCAATACGGCGGCTACGGCACGATGATGAAAACCATGCTGGAGCGGGCCATTCCCAGCCAGCAGGCCTTTATCCGCCTGCACCGTGGGGAGGCCCGCCACGTCCAGCGCCGAGGAGCAGGAGATCTTCCGGCAGCTGATTGCCCGCAACGCCCGCAACATGAATTCCGAGACCTTGCGGGTCATCCCGGAGGCGGAAGCGGGAGACTCTGTCGGTGACTATGCCCATTTCCAAGAAAATGTTTCTCAGCGCCTCCACCCGGTATTGGGAGAATTACGAAAAGAAAAACGGCCTGCCCCGTCCCAGGCAGCGGAGCCGCACATCGAAAGGGGATGGCAAAACGGTGCCGGCCAGCTGGCCGGCACCGTTTCTTTCTTTTTCAGCCTCAGCGCAGGAAGATCCGCTTCCCGCCCTGGTAGGGCCGCACCACGCCGATGCGCTGGGCGCTGGGCACCGCCCCCGCCAGCTCGGCAAGAAGGGTATCCGCCTCCTCCGGGGCCACGGACATTAAAAGCCCGCCCGCCGTCTGGGGATCGTAAAGGAGATCCTGGCAGCAAAGCTCCGTCTCCCCTGGATCCACCCAGGGCTCGGCAAAGCCCCGGTTGCGGTACATACCCGCGGGCAAAATGCCCATGGCGGCCAGCTCCAGGGCCTCGGGAATCAGATCCACGGCACCCACGTCCAGTTCCAGCTCCACATCGCTGCCCTGAGCCATCTCGCAGGCGTGACCCAGCAGGCCGAAGCCGGTGACATCGGTGCAGGCGTGGACCGTGTGGCGCACCATCACGTCTCGGGCGCCCTTGTTCAGCGTGGTCATCAGCCGATAGGCCAGCGCCTCCCCCTCCGCCGAGAGCAGCTCCGCCTTCTGGGCGGTGGAGAGCACACCGATGCCCAGGGGCTTGGTCAGCACCAGCACGTCCCCAGGCTTGGCCCCGGCGTTGGTCAGCACCCGGTCCGGGTGGACGAAGCCGGTGACCGCCAGGCCGTACTTAGGCTCGTCATCCAAAATGCTGTGGCCGCCGGTAATTAGGGCCCCCGCCTCATAGACCTTGTCGTATCCGCCCCGGAGCATCTGATGCACCGCCTCTTTGGGCATGGACTCCGGCACGGCCATGATGTTCAGGCACAGCTTGGGCTCGCCGCCCATGGCGTACACGTCGGAGAGGGCGTTGGCGGCGGCGATCTGCCCGAACAGATAGGGATCGTCGGCAATGGGCGGGAAAAAGTCCACCGTCTGCACCAGGGCCAGCTCATCCGTGACTTTGTACACCGAGGCGTCGTCGCTCTTGTCAAAGCCCACCAGCAGATTGGGGTCCCGATGGACCCGGAGGTTATCCAGCAGCTGGGCCAGCACCCCCGCCCCTACTTTTGCGCCGCAGCCAGCGCACTTGGCAAGCTTCGTCAGTTTTACTTCCGCCGCTCCCATCAACGCTCTCCTTTCCAATAGTCCAGGTACAAGGCCTCCACGTCCTCCCTGCGGACCGGACGATCCGGCCGGTGGTGGTAAAGGCTGTGCCAGATCTCTCCGTACAGATTGCGCCGCAGATGCGCCCCCATGGCGCCGTACCCCCGCTCTTCCACCAGCTTTCCGGCGATGTCCGTCACTTCCCGAAAGCGGCGGTTCTGAGCCTCCGCGTCCTCCGTCCAGCACTCCAGCTTTTCCAGGGGCTTCAGGAGCGCCGCCTCCCGGGCCACCGCGGTGATGGAGGTGCTGTCCTCCGACAGCACCTCCAAAAAGGCCAAGGGGTGCTGGGGCAGCAACTTCTCTTCCACATAGGCCCAGTTGCCCGCTTCGTCCTGGAAGGAGGGCAGCGGATAGGACAAGATCTCCTGCTCGGAATACCGGGCGGGGATGGCACAGAAGATGCCCCACACGAACTGCATATCCCGAATTTCCAAATCCCGGAGCAATTCCCGGTTGGTGAGCAGCAGCGGCTCCCGCGCCCATTTTTCGCAGCCTTCCCAGCCCCAGGCCTGGTAGCACTCCAGCTCGGTGATCAGCCACCGGCAATCCCAGGAGGCCGCCCCCAGCAGCCGGAGAATCTCCCGCAAGTAGCCGCCCCGCTCGATCAAAATCCCCGGCACAGCCTCAGCACTCCTTTCCGCTCCCGCGCAGCACACCCGTCAGGTCCAAAATTGCCTCCAGCACGCCGCCGCCCACCGCCAGGGCCTTGTCGCTGGCGCAGTAGCAGTGCTCGATGGCGCAGCGGGGGTCGATATCCCCGGCCTTCATACTCTTGTGAACGGGAGTGCCCTCAGCCAGAATGCCCCGCAGCACCCCGTCCAGGGTGCAGACCATGGGCACGCCGTCCACCGTGGCGGCCACGTCCCCCTGCCGGACCTGGGCCCCGATGTCCAGAAGCGGATGGAAGATCCCGTCCGCCGGAGCCCGGAGCACCCGCTCCCCGGCAAAGCCGCCGATGAGCCCGGGGATCCCCGTGTTGGGAATGGCGCTGCCGCTGTGGATCACCCGACCCAGCTAGTGGCCCCGCATGGTCTCCACCACCGCGTGGCAGTCCACCCCGGCGGTGAAGCCCGGCCCCACGCCGATGACCACCGGCGCGTCGGTGATTTTCGTGCCCAGATTACGCTTGGCCAGAATGGCGTCCACCACCGCATCGGGCCGGAGGACGGGGATACACGCCCCCGCCGGGTCCGGCAGCACCGGGATCTCTCCCCGTTCCAGCACGGCGGGCACCTCCGCCGCCGTCTCCGTGCGGCGGGCAGTCACGTCCTCCACCTGGATCTTCCCCAGGACCATGGCCTGAGAAAAGCAGACCGTCCGCCGGATGGCGGTGGGCGCGGGCAGGTCGGTCATCACCACGTCCAGCCCCGCCCGCTTTAAACGCAAAGCGATGCCGGAGGCCAGGTCCCCCGCGCCCCGAATCACGATCAGCACCGTGCAAACACTCCTTTCTGCAGCGCCCCGATTACCGCGGGGCAGCCCAGGGCGTCGGAAAGCCGCCGCCCCCATTCCCAACGCTCCGGCGTGTCCGCCTGGTTGAGGAAATACCGCTGGCCCAGTCCCTCTTTCAAAAGGACCTGAGCCGCCAGCTCCGGGGCCACCGGCTCTTTCGGCTCCGTCTCCGCCAGGGCGGCAAAAATCTCCGGCCGGTGGACCGTCTCGGCAATGGGCAGGCCCAGGCCGCCCAGGCCCACCACGCACACCGTCAGCCGCGCCTCCGGCGGGATCACCGGCTCCCAGGGAGCGTGGGCCTTCAGCGGCCGGCCGGCGGCGCCGTCCGCCTCCACCAACACATAGTCAAAAAATCGCTCCAGCTCCGCCATGGGGATCTCCGGCGCCGTCAGCTTCCCCGTTCCCAGCGGGGCCCCAGCGCACAGCAGCGAGTGCTTTTCCGCCGCGGTCTCCAGCGCCCGGAGATCGTCTCCCGGTAGCCAGGGCAGCCCCGGAAAGGGCCGGATCTTGGTGGTAGTACACAACAGCACCCGGCCGCCCGCCCGGGACAGTTCCTCCCCCAGGAAACGGAGCAGGCTTGTTTTGCCCCCGCTGCCGATCACCGCCGTCACGCCCCGCCGGACACCCAGCAGCTCCGCCAGTTCCATCTGCCTCACCGCCCTTCGTTCTTCTTCCCACAGAATAATCCTCCCGGGCAGAGCCGTCAAGGTTTTCGTTGACTTTCCAGTTTCATGCGGGTATCATGGAGGAAAGAACGTTAACCTCAAGCGAGGATCACGGCAGGGCCTCCGCCCCGCCGGAGGGGAGGAGCCGGCATGGCAGAGCTGACCCATTTCAATGACCAGGGCCGGGCCAAAATGGTGGACGTGACGGACAAGGCCGCCACCAACCGCCGGGCGCTGGCCGCCGGGGAGATCCACATGGCTCCGGAGACCATGGCCCACATCAAGGCCGGCACCCTGAAAAAGGGTGATGTGCTGGCAGTGGCCCAGGTGGCGGGCATTCAGGCAGCCAAGCACAGCTGGGAGCTGATCCCCATGTGTCACCCCCTGCCCCTGACGGGGGTAGACATCTCCTTTACCCTCCACAACGAGCCCTGCATGGTTGAGATCCGGGCCGCCGTCCGCTGCACCGGGGTCACCGGGGTGGAGATGGAGGCGCTGAGCGCCGTTTCGGTGGCGGCGCTGACCATTTATGATATGTGCAAGGCCGTGCAGAAGGACATGCGCATCACCAACATCCGCCTGCTGGAAAAGTCCGGCGGCAAAAGCGGAGAGTATCAAATCAAGGAGTGACCCCTGTGGCATCCGTTGTATCTGTGAATATCAGCCAGCGCAAGGGAGAGCAGAAGCACCCTGTGCCCGAGATCCAATTGAGGCTGCGCCACGGCATCGTGGGGGACGCCCACGCCGGAGACTGGCGCCGGCAGATCTCCCTCCTGGCTGAGGAGAGCGTGGACACCATGCGGGCAAACTGCCCCCTCCCCCTGGACGCCGGGGTCTTTGCCGAAAACATCAACACCCGGGGCATCGAGCTGAAGACCCTGCCTGTAGGCACCCATCTGGCTGTGGGGGAATCGGAGCTGGAGGTCACCCAGATCGGCAAGGAGTGCCACAATGACTGCGCCATCAAACAGGCGGTGGGCAAGTGCGTCATGCCCACCGAGGGCATCTTTGCCGTGGTGGTGAAAGAAGGCACCGTCCGTCCTGGGGACGAGATCCGAATTTTGGAGGCGGAAGCATGAAATGCATCAAAACCGAGGAGGCCGTGGGCCATGTACTGTGCCACGACCTGACTCAGATCATCAAGGGCGAATTCAAAGGTCCCCGCTTCCGCAAGGGCCATGTGGTACAGCCGGAGGATATCCCAGTGCTGCTGTCCATGGGCAAGGAGCATCTCTACGTCTGGGAGCTGACCCCGGGCATGGTTCACGAAAACGACGGAGCCGAAGCCCTGTGCGCCCTGTGCAAAAATGATCACATGCAGCGCAGCGAAGTGAAAGAGGGCAAGATCGAGCTGACCGCCGCATGCAACGGATTGTTCCGGGTGAACTCCGCCCGGCTGCTGGCGGTCAACGCCACCGACGAGATCATGATCGCCACCCGCAAAGGCAACACCCCCGTCCGCAAGGGGGGGCAGAGCTTTCCGTCGATCGCGGAAGGCCCTGCGCCTCTTGACAGATGCAAT
>JAHHSB010000097.1 GCA_020025415.1 Oscillibacter sp.
GCGCGTTAAAGTCACTTTGAGATGCAACGAGTGCAAGCAGAGAAACTACAATACCATGAAGAACAAGAAGAACACTCCCGACAAGCTGGAGATGAACAAGTATTGCCCCTTCTGCAGAAAGCACACGCTCCACAGCGAGACCAAGTAACCCTGGTTGACGAACGATGAAGAAAGGGCGTGTAGCAAATGGCTGAAGAAGCGAAGGCAAAAAAGGATCGCGGCCGTTGGTTCCGCGAGATGAAAAGCGAACTGAAAAAGATTGTCTGGCCGACGAGAGCCACGGTGCTGAAGAACACTGGCACGGTGCTTTTGTGCTCCCTGGTCGTGGGCGCCTGCATCTGGATTTTCGATGCGGTGGTCGTCAACGCGTTCCAGATGCTCATCACCGTTCTGGGCGGCTAAGGAGAACGGCGATATGTCAGACAGCGCGAAGTGGTATGTGATCCATACCTATTCCGGCTATGAAAATGCCGTAAAGACTAGCATTGAGAAGTTCGTTGCAGGCCGCGGCATGGAGGATAAGATTCTGCGGATGGAGATCCCCATGGAAACGGTGAAGGAGGTCACGGATTCCGGCGCCACCAAGGAAGTGGAGCGGAAGGTGTTCCCCGGCTATGTGCTCATCAAGATGGTCATGACCGACGAGACCTGGCACCTGGTGCGCAACGTCCGCGGTGTGACCGGCTTTGTCGGCACGGCGAACAAGGCCATTCCCCTGACCGAGGAGGAAGTCCTGGCTATGGGGATGGAAAAACACGAGATCGTGGTAAAGTACCAGGTGGGAGACCATGTCCGCATTGTGGACGGCCCGCTGTCTACCTTTACTGGTGTCGTGGAAGAGATCGAACCTGAAAAGAATCGGGTTTCCGTGATGGTGTGCATGTTCGGGCGGGAGACTCCCGTGGAACTGGAACTGGATCAGGTGGAAACCATTTGATGCCCCCCGGCCAGGCGGCCGGAAAAGTGGGAGGAGCCCAGCGGCTCCGCCAAGGACGGAAGCCCCCGGGGCGGCCGTCACCACATTAAGATTTAGGAGGTGCTACTCCGTGGCACAGAAAATTACTGGTTATGTAAAACTGCAGATTCCCGCAGGCAAGGCAACTCCCGCGCCCCCCGTTGGTCCCGCTCTGGGCCAGCACGGCGTGAACATTGCCGCTTTCACCAAGGAGTTTAACGAGCGTACCAAGAACGACATGGGCATGATCATTCCCGTGGTCATCACCGTCTACGCCGACCGCTCCTTCTCCTTCATTACCAAGACGCCCCCCGCGGCCGTCCTGATCAAGAAGGAATGCAACATCGAGTCCGGTTCCGGCGTGCCTAATAAGACCAAGGTCGCCACCATCTCTAAGGCCTCTGTCCAGAAGATCGCGGAGATCAAGATGAAGGACCTCAACGCTGCCAGCCTGGAAGCCGCTATGAGCATGATCGCTGGTACCGCCCGTTCCATGGGCGTCGTCGTCGGCGACTAACCACCATTGAGTTTACGCGGCGCTGCGCCGCAGACAGTGGGAGGAGCAATTCCGAATAACCACTATGAGGAGGAAGTAACATTGTTTAGAGGCAAGAAATATCAAGAGAGCGTCAAGCAGATCGATAAGAACGCTCTGTATGAGGCGAAAGAGGGCATGGAGCTGGTCTGCAAGACCGCCAGTGCCAAGTTTGATGAGACTGTCGAGCTGCACGTGAAGCTGGGCGTTGACTCCCGTCACGCCGACCAGCAGGTCCGCGGCGCCATCGTGCTGCCCCACGGCACTGGCAAGACCGTCCGCGTCCTGGTGTTCGCCAAGGGCGACAAGGCCGACGCTGCCCGTGAGGCCGGCGCCGACTATGTGGGCGAGATGGATCTGGTGGAGAAGATCCAGAAGGAAAACTGGTTTGATTTTGACGTGGTGGTCGCCAGCCCCGACATGATGGGCCTGGTTGGCCGTCTGGGTAAGGTTCTGGGCCCCAAGGGCCTGATGCCCTCTCCCAAGGCCGGCACCGTGACCCCCGACGTGGCCAAGGCCGTGAAGGAAGTCAAGGCCGGTAAGATCGAGTATCGTCTGGATAAGACCAACATCATTCACTGCCCCATCGGCAAGGTGAGCTTTGGCCCCGAGAAGCTGGCTGAGAACTACAATGCCCTGATTGGCGCCATTGTCAAGGCCAAGCCTGCCGCCGCCAAGGGCCAGTATATCAAGAGCTGCGTGGCCGCTTCCACCATGGGCCCCGGTGTCAAGATGGCCGCTTCCAAGCTGGGCTGAGCCAAAAAAGATATCTGACCGTGCGGGAAATTTGTCCTTGACAAATTTCCTCTCGGTTTGATATAATACCAGATGCGTTCCAAAGACAGCAGGTTGGGCTTGCCCGGTAAATCCTGCCGAGGACAGCGATTTTACGATTGCTTACCGTCCTTGCGTCTTTGTGCGTAAGGACGGTTCCTTTTTTTGAACGCACCTACAAATCCGATGGAGGTGAAAACACACAATGCCGAACGCAAAAATCCTGAGTGAAAAGCAGGCTGCGGTGGCCGCTCTGACTGAAAAGATTCAGAAGGCTTCCGCCGGCGTGCTGGTGGACTACAAGGGCATCACCGTGGAGGAAGACACCGCTTTGCGCAGAGAGTGCCGGGAAAACGGCGTGGAGTACACCGTGGTGAAGAACACCCTGCTCCGCTTCGCTTTCAACAACACCGGTCTGAGCGAGCTGGATGGCCTGCTCAACGGCACCACTTCTCTGGCCCTGTGCGAGAGCGACGTGGTGGCTCCCGCCCGTGTCATGGCGGACTATGCCAAGAAGCTCAACGACAAGTTTGAGATCAAGGGCGGTTTCATGGAGGGCAAGGCCGTGGATCTGGAGACCATCAAGTCTCTGGCTGCCATTCCCGCTCTGCCTGTGCTGCAGGCCCAGGTTCTGGGTACCATGTTGGCTCCCATCACCGGCCTGGCCGTGGTCCTCAAGCAGATCGCCGAGAAGCAGGGCGCTCCCGCCGAGGAGGCCGCTGCCGAATAAGCGGCACAACCCCGGTTCCCCAAGTTCTGACCCCGCGCCCGGAAGGGGCGTCTCTACCATAGCCGCGGCCTAGGCTGTCGGCGCTGCCGAAGAGTTTCGGTAAATGAAAATTACGATTTAGGAGGCAATTCAAATGTCTGAGAAAGTTACTGCTATGATCGAAGAGATCAAGGCTCTGACCGTCCTGGAGCTGTCTGAGCTGGTTCACGCCCTGGAGGAAGAGTTCGGCGTTTCCGCCGCCGCCATGGCCGCTCCCGCTGCCGGCGCTGCTGCTCCCGCCGCTGAGGAGAAGACCGATTTTGACGTGGTTCTGGCTGGCTTCGACGCCGCTGCCAAGATCAAGGTCATCAAGGCTGTCCGCGAGATCACCGGCCAGGGCCTGGCCGAGGCCAAGGCTACCGTCGAGGGTGCTCCTGTGACCTTGAAGGAGGGCGTGTCCAAGGCCGACGCCGAGGCTCTGAAGGCTCAGCTGGAAGAGGCTGGCGCCAAGGTCGAGCTGAAGTAAGTTTTCACCTATTAAAAAATCCGAAGCGGTTTGTTCCGCTTCGGATTTTTTTATATGCAGCTGTCCTGACCGGCAGGGGGAGGGGATCTGGAGGTCGGCTTCTGTCAGCTTACAGGAACGGGCAGAAGGATGGGAAGAAAGATGGCGGGGCCATAGTTCGTCACTTTTAGCCTAGTGATGCTTAGCAGATTCATGCTCAGGCCCAGGATGGAGGCGAAGATCCTGGCGGAGACGAAGCCCTCCGCCAGGGAGGCATGCTGCTCCTCCCGATGAAAACCGCTCCTCCAGCCGCTTGGTAAAGCGGTTGAGGAGGCCGCAGCTCGCCAATCACCGCGCCGATGACGATGGAGAAAATGTCAATCAGGGTGTTGCTGCCGTCCAGCATGCCGGGGATGCCGATGAACATGGTGCACAGGCCAAGCCCTTTCATCACAGTGTCCCACAGGATGGAGGAGCGGAGGTTGCCCAGCAGCATACCGAGGAGGGATCCGGCGATTACCGTGGCGGTATCGGCAATGGTTCCGACTAGCATATGCATTTTTCTCTCTGATGCGGATTGATTCCCGGGGCAGACGGAAATGATAATAAAACACGGTCGGCTTTGATAGTTCAAAGCCGACCGTGCGCTGCTTCTGGGAAAGAGGACTTAGCCCACGAAGTTGATGCCAAAGCTGTGCTGCTCGGCGGTATAGGCCTCCGTCAGATCGGAGTGCCAGGCGGTGTAATCTTCATTCTGCAGGGTATTGAAGACATCAGCCTGCCAGCTGGGGAGGTCAGTGCCCACGAAATACATGATGTGATAGCCCTTGTAGCCGCTGCTCTCACCGTAGACGATGCCGGTGTCGCCGCTCTTGCGGGCGGGATCGAAGCACCAGTCGTTGAATTTCTCCACCATGTTGCCCTTCTGGACCCGAGTGTAGAGGCCGCCGTTGGTGTTGGAACCGCCGTCTTCAGACTTCTCGTTAGCCAGGGCGGCGAAGGAATCCTCAGTAGCCTCGCCGGACTTCCACTGCTTCAGCAGCTCCTCCGCCTCGGCCAGCTTCTCGTCCTTCAGCGCCTGGAGATCCTCTTCATAGGTCTCAGACTCGCTGTCCAGTTTGCTGGAATCGATCTGCAGCAGGATGTGACGCACATCGATGGTGTGGTATTCCTTACGATAGCGCTCCTTGAAGGAGACCACATAGTAGCGGGAGCTGTCGGCATCCGCCAGCACGGCGCTGTCGCCGGCCTTGCGGGACTCGTCAAAGAGCCAGTCGTTAAGCACGCTGCTGGAATAGCTGCCCTCCTCGCTGCTGGAGTAGGTGGCAGCATCGTTGGCCTCAGCCAGATCGGACAGGCTGCCGCCGGCCTTGAAGTCGGCCAGCATCTCATCGGCAGAGGCCTTGGCGGTGTCCATGGCCTCTTGCTTCATCTCATCGGTGACCTCGACCTCCTTGCCCTCGTCATCAGTTTGGGCAACGGCGCCGCTGATGAGCACGGACTCATAGGAAACCAGATCGTAGCTGTTGGGATTGGCTTCGTAAGCCTCGGTCAGCTCCTCGGTGGTGTAATCCAGGCTGTTGGCATAATCGTTGGCATAGGTCTGGGCACGCAGGGCGTTTTTCAGCAGCTTCTCATAAGTGGAGCGGGTCATGCCAGCGCCGTAAATCAGCTCCAGATACTGATCCAGAGAATAGCCGTTGATTTTGGCATTGGATTCCAGGGACTCCAGCGTGGAGTCAAAGCTCTTCTGAAGCTCGTCGTTCCACTCGTCAAAGCCGGCATCATCGGCGGCAGCGTTGACAGCCTGGTCAGAGATCATCTGGTTCAGGGCCTGCTCCAGGAAGTAGTCGTGCCAGCTTCCGCCGTCTTCACTTATGGGACACTCCTGAGA
>JAHHSB010000098.1 GCA_020025415.1 Oscillibacter sp.
GCCGCCCCAGCAGGCCCTGACCTTTGCCACCCACGCCGCTGCCCTGACCGTCTCCCGCATGGGCGCCATGCCTGCCCTGCCCACTCTGTCGGAAGTGAAGGACTTTTTGCTGGAACGGGGACACCATGAGGTGGACATCGCCGCGCTGGAGGAAGCGTTGCGCTGAGGGCCGCCTGCACTGCAGCATAAAAAAAGCCGGCCCGTTTCGGGCCGGCTTTTTTCATGAGATTACTGATCCATGGGAGCGCCGCACTGGGGGCAGAACTTGCTGTCAGACACCGCGCCGCAGATGGGGCAGGGCTTCATGCCCGTGGGGACAGCCTCGGTATAGGCAGCGTCCTTGCTGGGCTTGCTGGCTTCCAGCTCGGCGATGCGGGCCTTGGAAGCGACCACCGCCTCCACCAGGTCCTTCACAGCCTCGGGGATCTCTCCCTCGTATTCGCTCACAAACCATTCGCCGATGGTCCGATACGTCTTATCAATATCCCGCTGTTCACCGGCAATGGCCACGTTGATCTTGGCCAGCTCCGCGGCGTCCTTGGCTTTTTCTCCCGCCACAGAGGCCACCGCCTGGGCCTTTTTGGTCAGTTCTTCAAAAAATGCCATATTGAAAACTCCTTTCGTACCTCCGCAATCAGTGATTCCTTCGGAAAAACTGCGGCTCACTGCTCACAGTATACCCCAGCTCATGGAGAAACGCAACCGATTTTCTTCCCTTTCCCGCTTTCTTTTCAGCCCGGTTCCTCCTGGGCCCGGACGATGGTGGTCCCCTGATCCAGGGCTAAGACATCAGTTTCCATAGCCCTCCCCCATTCCGCCGCGGTATGCGGCAAATAATCTAATGGTTGCTCCCCGGAAGCACTGGGCAAAACGCCGCTTTTCTTTCCCACCGGGCGGTGGTATAATAAGAAGCATCAAGCGCCCGGGCCCCTTGCGGCCCCGGAGCAAAAACGGCGTCAAGGAAGTATGAAATCAGGATAACACAGGGAGGCTGCATCTTCCGCGGGGGAAAAGAACGCCGCTTTCTGTCCACCGATGGGAAGCCCCCATTCATGTGGTGGAGTGGCCGCCGGACGCCCGTCCCAGGGCAGACAGGCGCAGCTTTTCCGTGTCCCCAGTAAGCTGAAGCAGCCGGACGGAGCACACTGTGTCCGCCGTGACTACCAGCAGCATGGCCCAGGTGAGCAGGGGCGGGATCCGGGGGACCCAGGATTCCAGCAGCGGCTGGATCCGCTGTACCGCCAGCAGCGCCAGCAGCCCCCAGGCGATGGAAAAAGGCAGGCATACCCGGCCTGCCAGGTTGCCCCGCACGTCGGTATAGTCCCAAAAGCGCACTCCCAGCAGCCGGTCATAGCCCCAGTGGACCCCATACTCCACCGCCGTGGCCGCCAGGCCGCCGGCCACAGCCAGGGCCAGCCCTTCCCCCACCAGGGGACGCAGCGCCAACACCGCCGCCATACCCAGGCCGTAGACCGGGCACAGCGGCAGCAGCAAAAAGCCCTTGCGATTCTGTTTTTCTGCATGGGTCGCGGCCGCAAACCCCTTTTCCAGGCCGTAGCCCAACAGGCTGTAAATCAGCCAGTACCAAAACCAAACTGCCACCGCACCGCCTCCTTTCCACAGTGTTTCCAGGCGGCAGAAAATCATACCCGCGGCAGGAAACTCCCGCCGCGGCAAGGAGCGTGATTTGATGGACAACTGGGACCAGCTGCAAGGTGAATGCCTGCAATGCCGCAACTGCGCCCTGGCGGATACCCGCACCCACGTAGTCTTTGGCGACGGGGCTCGGGACGCGGAAATTCTTTTCATTGGGGAGGGCCCCGGCCAGCAGGAGGACCTGCAGGGCCTGCCCTTCGTGGGTCCCGCCGGGCAGCTGCTCAGCGATATGCTGGAGATCATCGGCCTGGACCGGAGCAAGTACTACATCACCAACATCGTCAAATGCCGCCCCCCGGGAAACCGGGATCCCCTGAACGTGGAGCAGGCGGCCTGCATCGGCTTTCTGCGGCAGCAGACCGCCCTGCTTCAGCCCAAGATCATCGTCTGCCTGGGGCGCATCGCCGCCATGGAGATCATCAAGCCCGACTTCAAGATCACCCGGGAGCACGGCATCTGGTTCACCCGGGGCGGCGTCCACATGACCGCCTTCTACCACCCCTCCGTCCTGCTGCGGGACCCCTCCAAGCGGCCGGAGGCCTTTGAAGATCTTAAGAGCCTGCAGAAAAAGATCCGGGCCCTGTGCAGCCATACGGCGATCTGACGGAAAGTCGTCCCCCTTTTAGTAGTAAACTTGTTTACTGTTGCGAGTTGACAAGTATACAATTACCGTGCTATACTCCTCTCAAGTTCACTTGAGAGGAGTCTTTTTATGCCCGCAACCACTACCGCCCGCCGCACCCGGGAGCTGACCCGCTGTGCCCTGGCCGTGGCGCTCATCGCTCTGTGCGCCTGGATCTCCATTCCCGCCGCTGTGCCCTTTACCATGCAGACCTTCGGCATTTTCCTGATTCTGACCCTGCTGGGCGGGCGTTGGGGAACTCTGGCCGTAGGCGCCTACCTGCTGTTAGGCACGGTAGGCGTGCCGGTGTTTGCCGGTTTTACCGGCGGGCTGGGCAGCCTGCTCAATTCCACCGGCGGCTACAAGCTGGGCTTTTTGTTCCTGGCCCTGACCTATTGGCTGTTTACCCGGCTGTGGGGTGAGCGCCTGGGCGTGCAGCTGGCCGGGTCGGTACTGGGTCTGGCGTTGTGCTACGCTTTCGGCACCGCCTGGTTTTTGGTGGTGTATGTGCGCACCACCGGCCCGGTGGAGCTGCTCACTGCCCTGAGCTGGTGCGTTTTCCCCTTTATCATTCCGGATCTTTGCAAGCTGGTGCTGGCCGTGCTGCTGGCCCGGCGGCTGCGGCCCCACATGAGCCTGCAGTGACCTCCCAAAAAAAGTTCCCCGCCGGGAAGTTCCGGCGGGGAACTTTTTCGCGCTCGGCAGGCAGGGTGCAGCAAAATGGCACACCCTCTATGGTGGCGGAGCAATTTTGCACAGCGGCGCTTTCAAACAAAAAGCACTTATGAATAAATCTCTATTATGGTGAGAACAGAGAAGGAAGCCGCACTGAAGAAGAGCAACACTGGCTTTCCCGGATCAAGAGATCAAGAAATCTACGATACGAAGGGAATCACAAGGTACAGGATATTCTGGCCCAGGATCAGGATGTGCCCCTGCCCAGAAACCGGTGCACTGATCCGTCCTATATGCAGAACGTTTTTGACCGCGAGTACGGCCTGTACACCGATCTGGCCAAGAAGGCCCGCCCGCAGGCGGGCTTTTCTTTTCTGCACGTTTAAAATTCCAGGCGCATATCGTACCACACCACGCCCCCGTGGACCGAGCGGGAGACCCCGCAGTTGCGGTAACCCAGGCTTTCATAATAGTGGATCAGATGCTCCTTGCAGGTGAGGATGCAGCCCCGGCGCCCGGCGGCCCGGGCATCGGCCACGGCGGCTTTCATCAGCGCCGCCGCCCGGCCCTGTCGGCGATACTCCGGCAGGGTATCCAGTCCGAACACCGCCTGCCAGGCCCCGTCCTCCCGGTGGAGGGCAGCGTTTTCATACATCTCATCGGCAATGGTATTCTCGTCCGTGACCATGCCGTTGAGAAAGGCCACGATCTTCCCGTCCTCCTCCATCACCCAGAAGTGGTTGGGGAACACCGCCAGACGGGCGGCGATGCTCTCTTTTCCCGCGGCCTCCGCCGCCGGGAAGCAGACCGCCTCGATAGCGGCCAGGGCCTCCAGATCCTCCGGGTTTGCGTTGCGAACTTTCAACGAAATCTCCTCCTAATGCGGGGCATCAGCCCTGGCGCCGGTACAACCGCACCAGCAGCGCCCGGGCAGTGGTGTTGCCCTGGTTATAAAGCTTCCACGGCTGATCCGAGGCAAAGCGCAGGGCGTCCCGCTCCATCAGGGTATAGCTCTCTCCCCCCACGTTCAGCCAGCCGGTGCCGGAGAGCATGGTGATGGTACACACGCAGCCGGGCACATCCGGCGCCGGTTCGTGATTGCCGCTAATGTACACATCCACAAACTGGCTGTCCATCCGGACAGTCTCGTCATAGGGCAGCGACCCCCGGATCACCACCTTGCCCCCATCCGCCCGCGCAGGCTTATTGTCCACCTCCCGGGACAGCAGCAGCGGCTCAAAGCTGTCGTTATGTAGCAGCAGCTCCGCCGGCACCTTCAGCGCCCCGGCCAGCTTGCCCACAATGGCCACGGAGGGGTTGGCCTCCCCCCGCTCGATCTGGCCCAGCATACTCCGGGATACCCCCGAAAGCTCCGCCGTCCGCTCCAGACTCAGCTTTTGACTTTTGCGCACCCGCTTGATATTTTCAGCAACCGCCCGGTTCAGATCCATATGCTCCCTCATTCCGGCAAAAAGCCCATGATAGTGTCCTTTTATAAGCTTATCCTACCCGAAACCGCCGGGCTTGTCAAGGGAGCCGGCTCAGATGCAAACAGCCGGGGACGCTGCTCATAGCGTCCCCGGCTGTTCCCTTTTCCTGTCAGTCCCGTTTCCAGACGGCCCCATCCTTGGCGTCCACGATGGTGATGCCCTGGGCCTTGAGTTCGTCCCGGATCCGGTCGGCCTCTGCAAAGTTCTTGGTCTTCTTGGCCTCGTAGCGCTGCATTACCAGCGCGTCAATGGCCGGATCCCCCTCGCCGGTAATGGTATAGCCTTCGGCGGCCGTGCTGGCGGCCTGGGCCGCAGCCTTCTCCCGCAGGGCGGCGGCCTTTTCCAGCAGGCTCAGGCTCAGCACCTGGTCAAAGTCGTCCAGCAGTGCCAGCTTGGTGGCGTCATTGGTCTTGGCCTTGAGCACATCGTACAGGGCGGTGACACCCATGGAGGTGTTCAGGTCATTGCCCACCTGGGCCCGGAACTTCTCCCGGAAGGGCTCCATGGCCGCCTGGTCCACCGGGCCGTCTTCAGGATCAAGGGACGCCACCTTCTTGAGCAGCTTTTCATAGGCGCCCTGGGCGTTGTCCAGGTTCTCATAGCTGAACACCAGGGCCTTGCGGTAATGGCTCTGGAGGCAGAAGAACCGGTAAGCCAGGGGATCATAGCCCTTGCTCTCCAGCAGTGAGACGGTGAGGAACTCCCCTTTGGACTTGCTCATCTTGCCACCGGCGGTATTGAGGTGATGG
>JAHHSB010000099.1 GCA_020025415.1 Oscillibacter sp.
CCCTCTTTTACGGGGACGAGGCAGGTATAGAGGGCTTTGAGGATCCCATGAACCGAGGCACTTACCCCTGGGGCCGGGAAAACCCCCTGCTGCTGGCTTGGTTCCGCCGCCTGGGGCAGCTTCGCCGGGCGCGGCCCTCCCTGCGCCGAGGGGAGCTGGAGTGGCTCCATGCCGCCGGGCCCGGCCTGGCCTTCCGCCGCCGGGCAGAGGGGGAGGTCACCCTGGCTGCCCTCAACGCCGGGGACGAGGCTCTGGAACTCTCCCTCCCCTGGGAGGGGGCCACGGCTCAGGATGCCATGACCAGCCGCCGCTTCCCTGCTCGGGATGGCTGGCTGCATCTAACCCTGGGCCCCAGAAGTGCTCTGCTGCTCACCGAAGTCTGAGTTTTCCACCCGGCGAAGTGTTTCACGTGAAACATCCCTTTTCCCTCGGCAAGCAAAGGGACGCCCCCAAAAGCCCCCTTCGGTTTTGTTCCCTTTTTTTCGTTTTTCCTTGCAAGTCCGAGGGCAAGTTGTTATAATAATGTGTATTGATAATTTGCGCGGTTTGGGGACCCAAAGTTCCGAAAACCGCCGCTGCCGGAGGGCCGGGACTTACGCCGTCCCTCGGAAACTTTGAAAAAGCGCAGTTTCCCGGGTACCCCGGTGCCCGGGACGGTTTGGGAGGCTCCGGCGGGCGCCGCGGCTTCCCTTTTGGGAAAGTAGGTTGCAGAAGTTGGGAAAAATCATAGCGGTAGTCAATCAGAAAGGCGGCGTAGGAAAGACCACCACCTGCGTAAATCTCACCGCGGCGCTGAAAGAGGCGGGAAAGCGGGTTCTGCTCTGTGACTTTGACCCCCAGGCCAACTCCACCTCCGGCATGGGGGTGGACAAGACCGTGTCATTGGGGGTATATGAGGTGGTGATTGGCCAGGCCACTGCGGCTCAGGCCATCGTCTCCACCAAATACGGGGACGTGCTGCCCTCCAATAAAGCCCTGGCCGGTGCGGGCATCGAGCTGATCGCCATGGACCGCCGGGAGCATCTGCTGCAAGATGCTCTGAACAGCGTCCGGGAGCGGTATGATTTCATTTTCATTGACTCCCCCCCTTCCCTGGAGCTGCTGACCCTCAACGCCCTGTGCGCCGCGGACAGCATCCTGGTCCCCGTGCAGGGGGAGTATTTTGCCCTGGAGGGGCTTAGCGACTTGATGAACACGGTGCGCATCGTCCGCCGGTCGCTGAATCCCCGGCTGGAGCTGGAAGGCGTGCTGCTGACCATGTTCGACGGACGCACCAATCTGGCCCTCCAGGTGGCCGAGGAGGTCAAGCACTACTTCCCCGGCAAGGTCTACGCCACGGTGATCCCCCGAAATGTCCGCCTGTCTGAGGCGCCCAGCCACGGCAAGCCCATCACCTCCTATGACCGCTCCTCCCGGGGGGCGGAGGCCTATACCGCCCTGTGCCGGGAATTGTTAAGAAAAAACCAGGCTGCAAACGCCTGAGCGCAGAAAGGAGCCCCATCCATGGCATCCAAAAAGACCTCCGGTCTTGGCCGGGGACTCGGCGCCCTGCTGGGCGACGACGTACTGCAGACGGAAACCACCGGCAGCCTCACCCTGCCCATTTCCCAGGTGGAGAGCTGTTCTTCCCAGCCCCGCAAGTCCTTTGACGAGGCGGCGCTGGCAGAGCTGGCGGAGTCTATCCGGCTCCACGGCATTATTCAGCCCCTGACCGTGCGGAAGCTGGCCTCGGGCTACTATCAGATCATCGCCGGCGAGCGCCGCTGGCGGGCCGCCCGTCTGGCGGGCCTTGCGGAGGTGCCCGTTGTGGTGGTGGAGGCCGATGACCGGAAGGCCGCCGAGCTGGCCATGATTGAAAACCTCCAGCGGGAGGATCTGAATCCCATGGAGGAGGCGGCGGGCTATCGCGCCCTGATCGACCAGCACCACATGACCCAGGAGGAAGCGGCCTCCCGGGTAGGCAAGTCCCGCAGCGCGGTGACCAACGCCCTGCGCCTGCTCTCCCTCAGCGCCCCGGTTCGGGAGCTGGTGGAATCCGGCGCCCTATCCGCCGGTCACGCCCGGGCCCTGCTGCCCCTCTCCCCTGCCCAGCAGGAAACCGCGGCCAAGGCGGTGCTCAGCGGCGGGCTGTCCGTGCGGCAGACCGAGGCCCTGGTCAAGCGGCTCAGTGCAGAGAAAAAAGTTCCCAAGGAGCCGGATCCCAATGCCGTAGACTACACCGCCGAAGCCCAGCGGGATCTGACCACCCGCCTGGGACGAGGCGTGAAAATCGTCTCGGGTAAGAAAAAAGGCCGGGTGGAACTGGAATACTACGGTCTGGACGACCTGAATGACCTGCTGGAAGCCCTGGCGCTGCTCAGTGCCCGGCGGCAGGCAGGCTTCTCCCGAAAAGAAAACGGAAAGGATGTATTATGAAACTGGAAAAGCGCAGCAGCGGCCAGGGGGAACCCACCCCGGCCGCTGGCAACAGCACCGGCGGCAAAAAGCCGGTGATTGTCTATATCATGATCCTCTTTATTGCCGCGTTCTTGCTGATGACACTGTCGTTTTTTATGCACCAGCGCAGCAATTCCGAGGTGATCGGCAAGCTGCAGGACTCCGTGTCTACCCTGCAGGAGATGCAGCTGCTGCAGGATGAAAACCTGGATCTGCAGGAACAGATCGACCAGCTGGAAGGAAGCATTGAAAAGCTCAACAATCAGCTGGCCGAGTCGGAATCTGCCCGGGGCGACGCCCAGGATGAGGCCAACGCCCTGGTCATGCTCTGTACCTTGGAGTTAGAGTACGCCAACGGCGCCTACGACGAGTGCAAGAATACCATTCAGAGCATGGAGGGTGCCGGTCAGAACAAGCTCCTGCCCGAGGAAGCCGGAAGTGAAGACGTCACCTCCCCTGCCCAGCGGTATCAGCAGCTGAAGGAAGCCGTCATGTCCAAGTAAAGCCCGGGAATGTTTCACGTGAAACCCCTCCCCTTCTCCGGGGATTCTATATTGAGGTGAAGATAACATGTTGGATATCAAGTTCATTCGGGAAAATCCCGAAGCCGTGAAGGATAACATCAAAAAGAAATTTCAGGACGCCAAGCTCCCCCTGGTGGACGAGGTCATTGACCTGGACGCCAAGCGCCGCTCCGCCATTGCCGAGGCCGACCAGCTGCGGGCGGACCGGAACCGGCTGAGCAAGCAGATTGGCATGCTCATGGGACAGGCCAAGAAGGACCCCTCCAAGCTGGCGGAGGCAGAAGCCGTGAAAAAGCAAGTCACCGACGAGGCCGCCCGCCTGGCAGAGCTGGAAAAGCTGGAAACCGAGCTGGACGCCCAGCTCCGCCAGCGGCTGCTCCTTATCCCCCAGATGCTAGACCCCACCGTACCCATCGGCAAGGATGACAGCGAAAATGTGGAGGTGCAGCGCTTTGGCGAGGCCAAGGTGCCCGACTTCCCCATCCCCTACCACACGGAGATCATGGAGTCCTTCAACGGCATCGACCTGGATGCCGCGGGACGGGTCTCCGGCAGCGGCTTCTACTATTTGCTGGGGGATATCGCCCGGCTGCATGAGGCGGTGCTGGCCTACGGCCGGGACTTTATGATCGGCAAGGGCTTTACCTACTGCATCCCGCCCTTTATGATCCACGGCAACGTGGTGGAAGGCGTCATGTCCCAGACGGACATGGACGGCATGATGTATAAGATCGAGGGCGAGGACCTCTACCTCATCGGCACCTCGGAGCATTCCATGATCGGCCGCTTCATCGACCAGATCCTGCCCGAGGCCTCCCTGCCCCAGACCCTCACCTCCTACTCCCCTTGCTTCCGCAAGGAGAAGGGGGCCCACGGTATTGAGGAACGAGGCATCTACCGCATCCACCAGTTTGAGAAGCAGGAGATGATCGTGGTCTGCACGCCCGAGGAATCCAAGGACTGGTATGAAAAGCTCTGGCAGTATTCCGTGGAGCTGTTCCGTTCTCTGGACATTCCCGTGCGGCAGTTGGAGTGCTGCTCCGGCGACCTGGCGGACCTGAAGTGCAAGTCCTGCGATATCGAGGCCTGGTCCCCCCGGCAGCAGAAGTATTTTGAGGTCTGCTCCTGCTCCAACCTGGGCGACGCTCAGGCCCGCCGCCTGCACATCCGCTACAAGGATGAAAGCGGCAAGATGCAGCTGTGCCACACCCTGAACAATACCTGCGTGGCCCCGCCCCGGATGCTCATCGCCTTCTTGGAGAACAACCTCCAGCCCGATGGCACCGTGCTCATCCCCGAGGTGCTGCGGCCCTACATGGGCGGCACCGAGAAGCTAATCCCCAAGAAGTAAGATCCCCCACCCCGTTTTTCGGAAATCTGCTCCGCTCTCCAGCCCACAGGGCCCAGGGAACACGAGCGGGAGGTGGTTTTGGTCTCTTCTGTGGGCCCCATTCCGGTCTGAGGCCGGAATGCCTTGGGCCCCAAGGGTTTTCCGGGTTTCTACTATTTGTATATTTCTGTCGTTTTATTTCATCTTGTAATGAAACGCCCCCAGGCGCCGGGATCCGGATAATTCGGGCACGGGGGCGGTCAGAAGGAGGCATGGGAATGGAAGAGCTGCTGCGCCGGGGTCTGGCGGAACAAAACCTGCCCGCGGATGGCGTGCCGGCGCTGCTGGGCTACGCCGAGGCGCTGGTGGAGAGCAACAAGGTGATGAACCTGACGGCCATCACCGAACCGGCGGAGATCGCCACGCTCCACTTCCTGGACAGCACCGCCCTGCTGACCCTGGCGGAGTTCCGGGACCGCTCGGTGGTGGACGTGGGGACCGGCGCGGGCTTCCCCGGCCTGCCGCTGCGGATCGTGGAGCCTTCCATCCGCCTGACGCTGCTGGACGCGCTGCAAAAGCGGATCCGGTTTTTACAGGGGGTGTGCGACGAGCTGGGTCTGGAAGATGTGGCCTGCGTCCACGCCCGGGCGGAGGAATTCGCCGCAGAGCACCGGGAGCGCTTTGACATTGCCGTGTCCCGGGCAGTGGCGGCGCTGCCTCTGCTGGCGGAGCTGTGCCTGCCCCTGGTCCGCCCCGGCGGCGTGTTCCTGGCCATGAAGGCCGTGGACAGCGACGAGGAAGTGCGCAGCGCCCAAAGGGCCATCGAGACCCTGGGCGGGGCCCTCAAGGAGGTGCGGGAC